>NZ_JBSHKH010000039.1:0-65040 GCF_053643595.1 Streptomyces sp. NPDC055506
ACGGAGAAGGGCGGCGGCGAGAGCCAAGCTCAGAGCGCCAAGAAGCCGGAGGCGGGAACTCCCGACCGCAGCGGCGGCAAGGATGCCGACTCCGGGGTCGAGAAGGGCAAGGACAAGCAGGCCGGCAAGCCCGAGGCCGGCTCGGCGAACGACCGGCGTGAGACCGGCGGGGACCAGGGGGCGACGGCTCCCGCACCCGAAACGTCGACCGGCGGCGGCCAGGGCGCTACCGAAGGCAGGGGCCCGGCCACCACCCCCGGCCCGGAGAGCGGCCCGGACAAGGTCTCCACCCCGGGGCCCACGAGAGCGCCCAAACTGGCAGCGGGCAACGGGCCTTCGCCTATGGCAGCAGGACCGGAAGCGAAGACCAACACCCCGAAGGCCGCCGAGTCCCCGGGGGCCGGCGGAGCATCGAGCGGTTCCACGGGCCCGCGCTCCCGCCCGACGGGCAGCAAGCGCCAGGCGGCACGAAAGGCAGCGAAGACCGCGTCCCGCCGGGGCGGCGGCGGAAGCGGAGGAGGCGGCCGCAAGTCCCCGGCCCCCGCGCCCGTCCGCTCCGGCGGCCGCCCCTCCGCATCCGGCGGATCCAAGGCCGGCCCCAAGGCCAAGAAGGAGACCCCGCCGCCGGACGTCTCCAACGCCACCCCCGAGTCCGGTCTGTCGACGGCCGCGGGGCTCAAGCCGCACCAGGCCCTGGAAACGCTCAAGGGTGTCGGCAGCGCGGTCGGCCGCTCGGTCGACAAGGAACGCACCAGCCTGCGCAAGGCGCCGCCGAAGATGCAGCGGCCCTCCGGCTCCCCGCGCACCGTCCCAGGCGGCCCGCGGGCGGCGGCCCCGGGCACGTACACGAACGCCAAGGTCGCCCGTACGGACGCGGCTCAGGGCAAGACGCCCGAGATCAAGGGCGAGCAGAAGCCGGAAGGCGACGTCCCGGGCGCGAACGTGCCGGAGCCGAGCTGGTGGGACATCGCCGTCACCATCGGTGCCCAGCTGTTCGGCAAGCTGCTGAAGGAGATCCTCCCGCTCGACGACCTGATCGACTCCATCCTGGGGCTGCCGACCAAGGACGAGGGGCTGAAGAACGCCCGTGTCGGCGACGCCCCGAGGCTTCCGCTGGAGAACGACTCGGACCCGCGGCGCACCGACGAGCAGGGCCGCAAGCTCGACGAGCGGAAGAACGAGCTGCACCAGTCGGGACGTGACGACGCGGCCCGCCCCATGGGCGAGGACCAGATCTATCCCGATGTGCCCAAGGAGACCCTGACGGGCAAGGTGGCCGGCGGGAAGAAGACGGCGAAGGGCGGCGGCGCTCGGTCGGTGTCGGGCGGCGGTGTGCCGATCGAGTCAGCCTCCGCGGTCGCCGAGCACGACCGGGGCCCGCAGATCCAGGCCGGCTTCTCCCAGGGCAGGGACAAGATGGGGCAGGAGCGCCGGGCCAAGGACAAGAAGGCGGCGGACGACCGCAAGCAGCACGACCAGGACCTCCAGAAGGAGGTCACGGCCAGCGGCAAGAAGCAGTCCGACGCCCGCGACAAGGGCCGGTCCGACATCGCCGACTCACGGGACCGGTGGCGCGGGGAGCAGGACGCCAAGGTCTCGGAGATCGACGGCAAGAAGGGCAAGAAGTACGACAAGGTCCGCGACGACATCAAGAAGAAGGAGGAGGACACCGACAAGGACGTCGACAAGCGGACCGAGGACGACAACAAGAAGATCGACGACGAGCAGACGGGCGCCGAGAAGGAGGCGGAGAAGAAGCAGGAGGACGGCAAGGACGACGCCGACAACTGGCTCGAAGAGGCCATCGAGAAGCTCAAGGAGTTCTTCGAGAAGCTCAAGAACGCCATCAAGAGCGTCTTCGAGAAGGCCCGCCAGGTCGTCACCGACCTCATCGACAAGTTCAAGCAGCAGGTCTTCAAGCTCATCGACGACGCCCGCAACTGGGTCATCGACCAGATCAACACCTTCGCCGACGCGCTGATCGCCCTCGGTGACGAACTCCTCGCCGACTACCCGGCGATGCGCGACAAGTGGCGCAACACCATCGACGGGGCGCGCGACTGGGCCGTGCAGAAGGTCAACGAGGCGGCCGACGCATTGAAGGAGGTCGCCGGAAAGCTCCTCGACGGCCTGTGCGGCGCGCTCCTGGCCGGCCTCGACGCGCTGGAAGGCGGTCTGCTGGCAGCGGTCGACATCGCCGAGACGGTCACCGTCGGCGCGCTGGAGTTCGGCGCCGCCGCCGTTGCCGCCCTCGGTGAGTGGGCGGCCATCTTCAACGACATCGTCTCCGACCCGGGCGACTGGATCAGTAAGGCCGGTGCCGCCGCGGAGACGGGCGCCAAGGAACACCTCTTCGAGGAGATCAAGACCGCGGTCCGGGCCTGGTTCAACCAGAAGGTCCAGGAGATCATCGGCATCCCGATGGAGGACTTCCAGGAGCTGATCTCCGGCGGCGTCACCGTCGAGCAGATGGCGCAGATGGCCTGGGACGAGGCCCTTCCCCAACTCCCCGTCATCATCGGCGTCATGGTCGTCGAGAAGGTCGTCGCCAAGCTCATCCCCGGCGCCGGCTGGGTCATGGCCGTCATCGACGCCCTCCAGACCGCGTGGGGCGCCCTCAGCGAGATCCTCGCCGCCTTCGGCCTGTTCATGGACTTTCTGAAGTCGGTCAAGAGCGGCAACGGCGCGCTGCCGTTCGCCAAGGCGGTCGCGGCCGGGGTCGTGGCACTGCTGGAACTGGTCTACGAGTTCCTCATCGAGGGCGTCGGCCGCTTCATGGGCAAGGTGGCCGAGCGGCTCGGCGGCATGCTCAAGAACCTCCGCACGAAGAAGAACAAGCCGGGCCCGTCCGACGACAAGCCGGACGCCCCCGCCAAGCCGAAGGACGAGCGCCCCGCCCCCACGGACGACCGCACGCCGTCCCCCGACCGCCCGGCCGACAAGCCCGGCACCCGCCCGACATCGCCCCGCAAGCCGTCCCCCGACAAGACCTCCCGCCCTCCGTCGAAGCCCCGCCCCGGCAAGCGTTCCGCCCCGGAGAAGAAGCGCCGCCCGGCCCACACCACCCGCCCGAAGAGGCGCCGCGACGACGACGAACGCCGCGACGAGGGGCGCGAGGTGAACGCGGCCCGCAAGCGCATGCGGGACGCGGACCGCCGCCTGAAGGACGACGACAGGCCCGACCGCCGCGACACCCCGCCCCGCCGCGGCCCGGCCCGCGACACCATGCGCCCGGACCGCCGCCGCGACGCGAACGACCGTGACCGCGACCGCGACCCCAAGGACCCGCGTACGGGCGACCGCCGCGCCGACGACCGCCGCCGGGACGACGACCGCAGGAGCGACCGGCGACCGTCCGCCGACCGCCGCGACCAGGACCGCCGCCGCGCCGACGACCGCCGCCGCGACACCGACAAGGACCGCCCCCGCCGGCGCCCCCTCCGACGGGCCCGCCAGACCATCAAGTCAGCGGTCAACAGGGCCCGCCGCGCGGCCGGCAAGCTCTTCGGCAAGGCCCGCCGCAGGGTCGGCAACGGGCTCAACGAGCGGTTGCGGAGGCTGCGGGAGCAGTGGCGGCGCCGGCAGGAACGGACCCGAGAGCGCGACAAGCGCCGGACACCGGACCGGGACAGACAGCGGGAGCCGGAGGGCAGGAAGGACTACGACCTGCCGCAGGTGAGGTTCAGGACCATGGACGGTGACCCGCACACGCTGCTCTTCAAGGGCAAGGGACGGAGCGCCGACCTCGCAACGCGCAGCAGGTTGCAGGGAATCAGGGAGTACCTCAACGGCTGGAGCAAGGAGATCGCCGGGCTGAAGGACTCGGACCCGGACCTTTGGGCCAGGCAGGACCGGGCTCTCAGGGCCGCGGAGGCTCAGCACCATGTGGTCGAGGGCGCGCAGGACGCTCTGCCTCCGACCCGGAGCCCCTACGGCATCAGCGGCAGGCCCCTGGGCGACGCGGCGTTCCAGCGTCAGGTGGAGAGCCTCAGAACACTGATGGAGTCCTTGGCCGAGCTCCTCGAACAGCGACAGTCGGCCGAGGGCGAACCTCCTTTGCCCCCCACTGTGCTCCCGCCCTTCGCGGACGGCCCTCTCGCCTTCAACTTCAAGGCGTCGTACATCAAGAAGTCGACGCCCGCGGGTACAGAGGCCGAGAACCGGACCGGCGCCCTTCCCGAAGGGTGGAACGCCGTGCCGACCGCGAATGATGAGCGGAAGAACAACTGGGTGCGCATGCATATGCTCCCGGCCCGGCTCGGCGGCCATGCGTCCACGTCCAATCTCGTGCCGGCCCGGAAAATCAACAACAACGATGCGGCCAACGTGGTGGAACATCCGGCGGCGCGCGCCCTCGGGCACGTGGTCAAGGGGGTCGGCCCCACGGGAAAGCCGGAGAAGATGATCTGGTACGACGTGGACATCGCGTACTGGCCGAACCACAAGGGATTCCCGAAGAACGTGGACGTCACCTGGGGCGGATACCAGGTCACGAACAACCAGTGGGTCCGGGACAAGAACGCGAAGGGAAGCTGGCCGGGGAAGTTCGATCCGCCGGGAAAGCCTTCCACGGTCAACGTCAACACGGCGGCCGCCACCACCATCCGGGCCGCAACCGGTATCAGCCCCCACTTCGCGGAAGCCATCGTGAAGATTCGAGAACAGGGAATCGTCTTCAACAAACTCTCGGAGCTCACGCGCGCTCTGCAGGCGAGACTGGACCTCGCGGGATCAGGCGGGGTGCCCTCCGGAGGAGTCAATGAGAATCGCAGTGCGGCGATCGAACAATTGAAGGACGCCAAGCACATGCTGCGCTACAAAGACTGAATAGTTCCTGCTTCACGTATGCCTTGTATGCCTTGGGAATCGAGGAAAGATGACAGATCTGACGCCCTACGAACGCAGTTGGGTCAGCGTGCTCGACGAGCTGCGATCCTGTGCTGCGCTCCGGGTTTCCCGGGCTGAGCAGGGACCCGTGAGCCAGGTTTTCGGTGACGCCTCGACAGAGTTCTCCAACTTGGCCGAGTTCGACGACATCTCACTGGATCCGTCGCTCCAGACGTGTTACTTCCGGTTCATCTCCATCGCCGCCGCCTGGGAGGTCGTCGAATCGGATACGTCCATCGCCGGTGAATTCGATGTCGGTCATATCTCCGACGTCCTCAGCGGCGATCCTCCCGAACTGGGCTGGCCGAGTCCCACCGCCGACGAACGTGAACTCGCCTCCCAGCTCCGCGGTTTCGACGGCACCACGACGACCGGGGTCGGGCACCTCACCGCGCTGCGTGTCCAGCCCGGCGTCGCGAATCCCGAGTTGTGGTTCGACGCCGGCCCGCTGGGTGTGCACCGGATGGACATCGACTTCTGCGCGTACCTGGATGCCCTGCGCGTGACGAAGGGGACCTTCGGCTGGCAGTACCTCTTCACCGAGGCTTCCTTGGCCCAGAAGGACCACGAGGGCACCGCGCGGCGGCTGTCGGGAATGCTCGACCTCTTCCCCCGTCTCTTCCCCGCACACGACTACTCGGACCTTCGCGCCCGTCTGGAGGCCCGCCTGTGACCCGCTACGCCGACATCCCTAAACCCATCCGCTCCGGCATCGTCGTCGTCAACCCCGACACCGGCACCCCCCAACGCATCATCGTGCTGCAGTTCAACCCGGACACCCTCGAACGCAGCGTGAGCCCCCAGTCGGCGGGTGACAGCGGGGACGCCGGAGGCGGGGGGACCGGCAGTGGGGACCGGAACGAGGCGTTGCGGCTCAAGGGGCCCGCGCAGGAGACCTGGAAATTCACCGCCGAGATCGACGCGACCGACCAGTTCGAGATCGCGGCGCCCGACGGGATCCATCCCCAGCTGGCCACGCTGGAGATGCTCGTACAGCCGACCACCGCGCAACTGCGCGCCGCGAGCAAGCTGTCGCAGAAGGGTGCCATCGAGATCAGCCCGATCGAGATGCCCCTGACGCTGTTCACATGGGGGAGCAAGCGGGTCATGCCCGTGCGGTTGACGGAGTTGTCCGTGAACGAGTCCGCCTTCGACGTGAACCTCAATCCCATCCGCGCCTCCCTCAGCATCGGCATGAAGATCCTCACCGTCAGCGATCTGCCCGCCGGGCACCGCGGCGCCGACCTGTACATGGCACACCTCGCGCAGAAGGAGCGGCTGGCCGCGGCGGCAAGGGGCGGCAGCCTCGGCGCGCTGGGGCTCGGCGGCGGCATCGGAGCAGCGGCGAGCGCATCGATCGGGAGGGGCTGAGCCACACCATGGCCGACATCGAACCGTACGAGAGCGCCCTGGACGCCATACCCGGCGCTCATCCCTATCCGCGCACCAGCCGGTACCACGACGCCGAGATCGGGGTGCACCGCCGCCCCGACGGAAGCGAGGTCCGGTACACCAAGCGCCGGCTGCTGCCGCCCCTCGACGACGACGGCGGTGACCGGGAGGCACAGCCCCATGTCGTCGGCGCGGGGGAGCGGCCCGACCTGCTCGCCCAGCGGTACTTCGGCGACCCCGGGCAGTGGTGGCAGATCGCCGACGCCAACCCCGTGCTGGATCCCCGCGAGTTGACCGACGAGGCCGGGCGGATCATCGGCATACCGACCGCCGGCGGCTTCCCGCGGGGGGACCGGCGTGTTTGACCTGCCCGTGGGGCAGGGCCCCGTGCACATCACCCTCCTCATGGGGCCCAAGCTCGCCCGCCCCGTGCCCGCCGAGGTCACCGAGGCCCTGCTCTCCGCGCAGATCACCGCCACCGCGGGCGAGCGCAGCGGTTTCCAGCTCGCCTTCGACCTCACCAAGAACGGCATCATCAGCCGCCGGCTGCTGCCCGAGGGGTACTTCGACCCGAAGACCCGGCTCATCGTCACCGTCAACGTGCGGGGCACGGCTGCCGTGCTCTTCGACGGGCTCGTCGTACGGCAGGAGGTCGGTGCCAGCAACCGGCCCGGGCACTCCACCCTCACCGTCACCGGCGAGGACCTCACCCTGCTGATGGATCTTGAGGAGCGCACCGCCCGCTACCCCAACCTGCCGCCCTCCGAGCGGGCCCTCGCCATCCTGCGCCGCTACTCCGACTACGGCATCCGGCCCGACGTCTACACCGAGAAGGTCGCACAGCCCCCGCACCAGGACCTCCGCGTGCACTACCAGACCGGCACCGACCTCCAGTACGTCACCGAGCTCGCCCGCGCCAACGGCTACACCTTCTACCTGGAGCCCGGTCCCAACCCTGGGCAGTCCTCCGCCCGTTGGGGCCCCGAGGTACGGCTCGGCATCCGCCAGCACGCCCTCAACGTCAACATGGACGCCCAGTCCACCGTCGACCAGCTGACGTTCGCCTACGACGGGACGGCCAGGGAAGAACCGCAGGCACGCTGGCAGGACCCCGGCACCCGGCAGTCCACCCTGCTGCCGCAACCGCCGATCAGCCCGCTGCGCCCGCCCCTCGGCAGGCGCCCCACGCCGGCCCTGAAGCGCAAGACGCTGTCCGGCACCGCCAAGCAGCAGCGCGAGCAGGCCGAGGCCGAACTGCTCGCCCGCGCGGCCGTCTCCGCCGACGTCGTCTCCGGCTCCGGCTCCCTCGACGTCAACCGGCACGGCTACATCCTCCAGCCGCGCCAGCTCGTCGGCGTACGGGGCGCCGGACGCGCCTACGACGGCGACTACTACGTCAAGTCCGTCACGCACAACCTGCGGCCGGGCTCGTACCAGCAGAACTTCACCCTCTCCAGGGAAGGGCTCGAAGCCCGCAGCGACTACGTCCGGCCGTAACCCACCCCCCCGAGACCATCAACCAGGAGCACCTCCACCATGGCGGCACCCAGCAATCGCTACCTCGGCAAATTCCGCGGCCGGGTCGTCGACAACAACGACCCGCTGCGCATCGGCCGCGTCACCGTCGAGGTCCCCGACGTGCTCGGCGACGAGCCGTCGACCTGGGCGCTGCCCTGCCTGCCGTTCACCGGGCCGGAGTCCGGGCAGTTCGTGGTGCCGCCGCCCGGCGCGGGCGTATGGGTGGAGTTCGAGCAGGGCGACCCCAGCTTCCCGGTGTGGACCGGGTGCTGGTACGGCGCCGCCGAGGAACTGCCGCCCGACGCGCGCCGCGAACTCCAGGCGAACTCGCCGAGCAAGCCGGTCGTCGTGCAGACACCCCAGGCGCACAAGCTCGTCATGAACGACACACCCGGCGCCGAGCAGGGGATCCTCCTGCAGGCCCAGGGCGGCGCCTACATCCGCATCACCAAGGAAGCCGTGGTCATCGCGACCGGCGCCGGTGCCGAGGTCGTGCTGCGCGGACGTGAAGTGACGATCAACGAGGGCCAGTTGACCGTGCTCTCGAAGCGATAGACGACGGGGGACCCAGCAAGTGACAGGAACGACCAGAAGACTTCTCGACGCCGGCACCGTGCTCGGCTGCCCGCACGGCGGGCGCGTCACCGCGGCCACCCCGCCCTCCGGCGGCGTCCGCGTCGCGGGTGCCGCCGTCGCCACGGCCGCGCACTCCTACGTGGTCACCGGCTGCCCGCACACCGTCGACCGGGTGCCCTCACCGTGCGTCACGGTCCGCTGGACCGCCGACACCACCGGCATCACGGTCGACGGCGCGCCCGTGCTCCTCGACACCTCCGCGGCCCAGTGCTTCAGCGCGGCCTTCCTCCCGCAGGGGCCGCCCGTCGTCCAGGCCGCGCAGCGAAAGGTCACCGTCCGATGAGTTCGACGAGCCCGATGAATCCCGGCAACGCCACCGCTCCCGTGGGTGCCAGGGGCCCGCGCAGCGATGTCGCGTTCCCCTTCCGCGCCGACCGCCGCGGCCGCACCGCGCACGCCGGCCACGGCGAGCACGTCCACGATCTGATCGAGCAGCTGCTGTTCACCAGCCCCGGCGAGCGCGTGATGCGCCCCGACTTCGGCTGCGGACTGCTCGACCTGGTGTTCGCGCCCAACAGCCCCGAGCTGATCAGCACGCTCGAACTCTCCGTGCAGGCCGCGCTGCAGCGCTGGCTCGGCGACCTCATCGAGATCACGGCCCTCGACATCGTCAGCGAGGACCACTCCGTCCGCGTGTTCCTGTCGTACGCCGTCCGGGCCACCGGCACCCGGCGCGACGACGTCTTCGAAGGGAGGGCCGCCGCATGACGACCGGCACCACAGCGTCCCGCCGCGCCAAGGTCAGGGCCGCCCAGCTCAATGGCGTCGACACCGTCGAGACCGGCGACGACGGCCTGCTGCTCACCGTCACCTTCCTCGGCAAGGCCCCGCACGGCCTCTGCCCCGAGAACGTCCGCATCGACGGCGGTCGCCGCGTCACCGGCATCACCGCCGTCGACGTCACCGCCGAACGCGAGGAGGACCCGGAGCTCGACGACCGGCTCTACGTCACCCTCGACCGGGCCGGAGACACCTCCCGCTACCGGCTCTCCCTCGTCGAGACCGACCCCTACGGACGGCCCGGCACCGAGCCGTACCGCGGCTTCGACCAGCGGTACCACAGCGCCACGTTCTCCTTCCGGCCCGACTGCCCCACCCCCTTCGACTGCAAGGACGAGCACCGGCCGGAGACGGACTTCCCCGCCGCGCCCGTCATCGACTACACCGCCCGCGACTACGACACCATCCGCAAACTGCTCCTGGACCGGCTCGCGCTCACCACCCCCGACTGGGTCGAGCGCAACCCCGCCGACCTGGGCATGACCCTCGTCGAACTCCTCGCCCACACCGGCGACCAGATCAGCTACCACCAGGACGCGGTCGCCACCGAGGCCTACCTCGACACCGCCCGCCGCCGGGTCTCCGTACGCCGTCACGTGAAGCTCATCGACTACGCGATGCACGACGGCTGCAACGCCCGCGCGTACGTCACCGTCCGGACCGCCGACGACGTCACGCTCGCCCCGGGCACCTTCCGCTTCGCCTCCGTCGATGTGCGCAGCCTCGACCCGCACGACCGTCCCGAACCGGGCACGGTGATCGACGAGGCCGACCTCGGCGATCTCGACGAGCGCGGCTCGGTGGAGGTCTTCGAACCGGTCGTCGCCACCGACCCGCTGGAGCTGCGGGTCGCGCACAACGCCATCCGGCTGTGGACCTGGGGCGGCGAGGTGTGCACCCTGCCGCGGGGCGCCACCGCCGCCACCCTGCGGGACGCCTGGGTGGATCCGGAGACCTGCCGCGAGCGCCGGCTGGCCCTCAGGCCGGGCGACGTGCTCGTCCTGGAGGAGGTGAAGGGCCCGCGCACCGGCACCCCTGGCGACGCCGACCCCGCCCACCGCCAGGCCGTCCGCCTCACCTCCGTGACCCCGGGCCTCGACCGGATCGAGGACCAGCCGGTCCTGGAGGTCACCTGGGCCGCAGAGGACGCGCTGCGCTTCCCGCTCTGCCTCACCACCCGCGGCGGACGCGACTGCCTGCCCGTCGAGGATGTCACCCTCGCCCGTGGCAACGTCGTCCTCGCCGACCACGGACGGACGCTGACCGGTCTGCCCGAGACGGTCACCGTGCCGCCCGTGCCCGCCGTGACGGCCCCCTGCGACCCTCCCGCCTTCGGCTGCCACGACACCGAGGAGGGCAACGCCCCCGCCCGGCTGATCAACGCCCTGACGGACCGCACCGAGTCGGGCCGGGCCCTCGTACCCGACGACGTCCGAGAACTCTTCGATGTCGTCGGCGAGGCCGCGACCAACCGTGCCGGACTCGGCCTGGAGAGTGCCGGGCAGCGGCACGAACAGGTCGTCCCCGGCACCGCGTACGCCCAGGCCACCGCCCTGCGCACCCTGCTCGCCCAGTCCGTCTACCCGGGCATCGCGCCCCGCTTCCGCCCGGTCCTCGGCCGTACGCCCGTCACCCAGGCGGTGCCCTTCCCCGACCCCGGCACCGTCGCCGCCGGGCAGGCCGAGCGGATCGCCGCGATCCCGGGCCGGGTCCGGCAGCGCCTCGTCGAGCTGTGGCGCAGCGCCCGCGACCGGGACGGACTCGGCCAGGAGGAGATCGCCGAACTCGCCGTGATCTACGGCCTCAACGTGCTGGAGCGGTTCGAACTGCACCGCCACCCGGTCCGCTCCCTGCGCGAACTGCTCTACCGCAGCGACCAGTTGCTCGACACCAAGCTGCGCCGCGTCGAGGTCCTCGCCGCCCGCGCCCGGGCCGGAACCGTCCTCGACGGGCACATCGCCTGGGAGATCGCCCACGCCTGGGGCCCGGCCTACGCGACCGGACTCCACCCCGAGGAGACGGTGCTGCGCGGCTCGGCGACCGCCGCCCTCGCCCAGGACCCGCGCCGGGCGCTGCCCGCCGTACACCCGCACGACGGGGAGCAGACCTGGGTGCCGCGCCGCGACCTGCTCGACAGCGGGCCGCGCGAGCGGCACTTCGTCGGCGAACTGGAGGACGACGGGCGCCTCGCGCTGCGGTTCGGGGACGGCCGGCACGGCGCGAAGCCCAGGCCCGGCTCCCGCCTGGAGCTGCGCTACCGGCTCGGCGGTGGCACCGCCGGCAACGTCGGCGCCGAGGCCATCAACCACCTGGTCGTGCAGGGCGACTGCGACGCCCCGGCCGCCGTGGTGCGCAATCCGCTGCCCGCCACCGGCGGCATCCAGCCCGAACCCGTCGAGCAGGTACGCCAGCTGGCCCCGCTCGACCTGCGCCGAACCCGGCTGCGCGCGGTCACCGCCGAGGACTACGCCGCCCTCGCCGGCGCCCTGCCGGGCGTGCAGCGGGCGGCGGCCGAGATCCGCTGGACCGGCAGCGTCCAGGAAGCACACATCGCGATCGACGCGTACGGCACCGCCGACCCGGCGCCGGGGCTGCTCGACTCGGTCGCCCAGGCCCTGGAGACGTACCGGCGCATCGGCCACGACCTCGTCGTGGGGCCGGCCCGGCTGGTGCCGCTCGACATCGCGCTGAGCGTCTGTGCCAAGCCCGGCCATCAACACGGGCAGATTCTGGCCGAGTTGTACCGCGTGCTCGGCAGCGGACGGCTGCCCGGCGGACGGCTCGGCTTCTTCCACCCCGACGCGCTGACCTTCGGCGAACCGGTCCGGCTCAGCCGACTGGTCGCCGTGGCCGCCGCCGTGCCCGGGGTGGAGAGTGTCGAGGTCACCCGGCTGCGCCGGCTGTCCGAACAGGACCGAGGAGAGAGGGAGGACGGCGTGCTGCGGCTCGGCCCGCTGGAGATCGCCACCTGCGACAACGACCCGGACCGGCCGGAGAACGGCCTGCTGGCGATATCCCTGGGAGGTGCCCGATGACGGACCCGTACCCGGTCCCCGTGACCGACGACTGCGGCTGCGGCGGTGCCTGCCGCGGCGGCCACGACGAGCGCCTCGCGCCGACGCCGCCGCACAACCCGCCCGGCCGCACCGCGCTCGACTACCGCGTCGGCGAGTACGGCTCGTTCCTGGCCGCCCTGCTCGACCGGCTCGCCTCGCCCGCGTACCCGGCGCTGAACCGCCTGACCGTCCGCACCCCGGACGACCCGGCGATTGGGCTTCTCGACGCCACGGCCGTCCTCGGCGACCTGCTCACCTTCCACTCCGAGCGGATCGCCGACGAGGCCTACCTCCGCACCGCCGACGAGCACCGCTCCCTGGTGCTGCTCGGCCGGCTCGTCGGACACCGGCCGCGTCCCGGTGTCGCCGCCGCCACGCATCTGGCGTACACCCTCGAACGCGACCCGCGCGCCGAGGCGCAGAACGTGCTGATCCCGCGCGGTGCGCGCAGCCACAGCGTCCCCGCGAACGCCGATGAGGCGTCGCTGACGTTCGAGACCGCCCGGGACCTGAACGCCCGCTGGGACTTCAACGAGCTGAAGGTCCGCCGCCGTCGTCCCTCGCTCCTCACGCCGCAGGACCTCGAGAAGCGTTCCGAGCTGTTCGTCGAGGGCACGGGGCTCTCCTTGCAGACCGGCGACCAGTTGCTGTTCGTCTTCGGGGAAGGCGCGGGTGGTGCGCGCAAGCTGCTGCCGGTGGCGAGGACGCGGGTCGACCGGGAGGACGAGATCACGGCGATCTCGCTGCCGAAGTCGGCGCCGGCGACGCTGAAGGAACTTGTCGATGCAGTGCGGCGCTGGACGGCTGCGCCCGTGCAGCCGGGAGAGCCGGGGGAGGAGCCGCCCACGCCGGAGGTTCCCAACCCGCGTCCGGTCAGCCGGCTGATCGAGGACTTCGAGGATCAGGGTCTCGAACCGCTCCGTGACGACCTGGAAGAGATCAAGACGCCCGAGCGGTTCGCGGTCCGTCTTGCCGAGCCTCTTGCCCGGCTCGGTGAGGCGCAGGTGCTGGCTGCTGCGTATGAGGGGGTGGCGGCGTGGTTCGAGCAGTTGGAAGCGGTGCTGGCCGAACTTGTCGAGCGGGCGCTGGAGTTGGCGCCTGCGCAGACGGATACGGGTACGGATGAGGAGGGTGTGGTGGTGGGTGCGCGGCCGGCTGCTGCGCCGTCGGGGCTGGTCGCGCAGTTCCCCGCGCCCCTGAAGGGCGACTCGCGCGCCGCCGCTCTGAAAGCCCTGGGCGGAGTACTGCCCGCCCTTCGTGCCACGGCCCCGAAGCCCCCTGGCACCACCGGCCGGCAGCTCCCCGGCACCGACACCGCCCGCCTCCTCTCCGCCCTCAACCCCGGGCTCGGCAGTCTCTATCCGGCCTGGCGCACGGCCGCCGCCCCCGGTGCCCCGCAGCTTCTGCGCGAGCTGCTCGCCCTGCGGGTCACCGCCGCACCCTTCGGTGCCACGGCCCCGCTGAAGCCGGTCCAGGACGATCGGGGACGGGTCATCCGTACCGCCGACTGGCCGCTGACCGGGGCGGTGCTGGCGACCATGCGGGTCGTCTTCGACACGGCGGGCAAGTCCCCGGTGCGGGCCGAGTTCCAGTACGTCGAGGGCAGCAGCTCCGACCAGCGCGCGGAGAACCTGCCCGTCGCCCAGCCCGTCACCTTCACCCTCGGCCCCGGCCGGGTCGAACTGTCCGTGCGCTCCGGCCAGGACCGCGACCTGAGCTGGCTCAACCGCCGGCCCGCCGACTCCCAGGAGCCCGGCGTCACGGCCCGCTTCCTGTCCGCCCTGCCCGAGCGCACGCTCTTCGTGTCCCGGCCCGACGACGAGGGCCTGGTCCACGTCGGCGTCCACAACGGCACCTCCCAGCAGATCGCCCTGCGGCCGGGCGCCAGTGAGCAGTTCACGCACGGCGACCACGAGGTCAGCCTCAAGTACACATCGGGCAGCGCCGAGCCGGGCGTCGAGGTCGTCATCGCCAGCAAGCCGGAGCCGGTCAACCGCCGCACGCTCCAGCTGGACACCGTGCACGAGGCCATCACCGTCGGCAGCTGGGTGGCTATCCAGCGGCCCGCCAAGGGAGCCGAGGGCGGTGTGCCCGGCGATCCGAAGCTGGCGTTCGTCACCACCCAGGTGGTGGCCGCGCGTACGGCCGCGTACACCAACTACGGCATCACCGGACGCGGCACCGAACTCACCCTCGCCGACCCCTGGCTGGACGAGTTCGACGTGCTGCTGTCGCACATCCGCGACACCACCGTGCACGCGGCCGGGGAGCCCCTGCGTCTAGCCGACGAGCCCCTCGGCGAGGACGTGCACGGCAACGAGATCGAACTCGCCGAGCTGTACGAGGGGCTGCCGCCCGGCCGCACGCTCATGGTGGCGGGCGAACGCAGCGACATCCCGGGCACGGCCGGAGTCAAGGCCACCGAGGTGGTCACCGTCGCCGCCGCCGACCCGTCGGTCGACCCCCGACTCCCCGGCGACCACGTCCACACCCGGCTCACCCTCACCGCGGACCTCGCCCACCGCTACCGTCGCGAGACGGTCCGCATCCTCGGCAACGTCGTCGAGGCCACCCACGGCGAGAGCCGCGAGGAGGCCATCGGCAGCGGCGACTCGGACCGCGTCAACCAGACCTTCGCGCTCTGGCAGTCCCCGCTGACCTGGCTCGCCGACGACAACCCCCTCGGCGCCACCCCCGTACTGGAGCTCCGCGTCGACGGCGTCCTGTGGCACGAGGTCGACAGCCTCGCCGGACGCGGCCCGACCGAGCGGGTCTACATCAGCGGTGCCACGGCCGACGGCCGGACGACCGTGACCTTCGGCGACGGTGTGCACGGGGCCCGGCTGCCCTCCGGCCACGAGAACGTCCGCGCCCGGTACCGCTTCGGCACCGGCCGGGCCGCCAACGTGCCCGCCGACCGCGTCACCCAGCCCCTCACCCGGCCCCTGGGCGTCACCGCGGTCACCAACCCGCGCCCGGCCACCGGCGGCGCCGACGCCGACGGCCCCGGCCTGACCCGGCGTACGGTCCCGCTGGCCGTCTCGGCGCTGGACCGGCTGGTGTCCGAGTCCGACTACGAGGACTTCGCCCGCTCCCGCGCCGGCATCGGCCGGGCCTCGGCACGCGAGCTCTTCGACGGGCGGCGGCGCGTGCTGCACGTGACGGTCGCGGGTACGGACGATGTGCCCATCGCCCCCGACTCGGACACCCTGCGCGCCCTGCGGGGTGCCCTCACCGAGTACGGCGACCCCAACCTCCCGGTCCGCGTCGACGGCAGAGAACTGGTCCTGCTGCTGATCGCCGCCAAGGTGAAGGTGGCCCCCGACCACGCCTGGCACACCGTCGAGCCGCGCCTGCGGCACGCCCTGCTGAACCGGCTCGGCTTCGAGGGCCGGGAGCTGGGCCGGCCCGCCCGCCTCTCCGAGGTCCTGGCCACCGCCCACACCGTGCCCGGCGTCGACTACGTGGACGTCGACGTCTTCACCGGCGTGCCCGCCTCCGCCACCCCGGAGGAGCTCACCAAGCTGCTCACCCGGCCCGGCCCGCCCAAGGCGTCCGTCCCGGCGCACCCGGCGACGTACGACGAGAAGATCCACACGGTCCGCGCCGAGAACGGCGAGACGCTGTCGGAGATCTGCGCGAAGTACGGCGTCCCGCTCGCCGAACTGCTGCGCCTCAACCCCGACATCACCGACACCCGGCGCCTGCCCAAGGGCCGGTCGGTGTACGTCTTCCGCGGCATCCGCCCGGCCCAGCTCGCGCTGCTGTCGCCCCGGGCCGCGGACACCCTGATTCTGACGGAGGTCAAGTGATGTCCCCGGATCCCCAGTTGGAGACCCCGGCCCCGGTGGTGCCGAGGGAGCCGGACGGGCTCGCCGACCTGCTGCCCCGCTGGCACCGGCTGCGCGACGCCGAGGAGGGCGAGCCGCTGCGCGCCCTGCTCGCCGTGATCGCCGAGCAACTCGACCGCGTCCGCGACGGCGTCCAGCAGGGCTACGAGGACCTGTTCGTGGAGACGGCGGCCCCCTGGGTGCTGCCGTACCTCGGCGATCTCGTCGGCTACCGCACCCTGCCCGGCTACGAACGCGTCCTCACCACCGGTCTGCACGACGGCGGCCGGGCCGCCCTCGCCGAGGCCGTCGCCCCGCGCCGGGACGTGGCCGCCACAGTCGCGAGCCGCCGCCGCAAGGGCACCCTGCACCTGCTGGAGGAACTGTCCGAACAGGTGGCGGCCTGGCCGGCGCGCGCCGTCGAACTGTCCCGGCAGGTCGCCCACACCCAGCCGGTGAAGCTGTACGGCACCGGCACCCACCGGGGCGAGCGCGGCCGGCTGACCGATCTGCGCGACGGCGCCGAACTCGCCCTCGGCGGCGGCCCCTTCGCGAACAGCGCCCGTACGGCCGACGTCCGCCGCGCCGAGTCACGGCACCGGCAGGGCGGCTGGACCCCGGCCGGCGTCGCCCTGTTCGTGTGGCGGCTGAAGGCGTACGCGCTGACCCGGACCCCGGCCTACTGCATCGACCGGGCCCGCAACCTCTACACCTTCTCGATCCTCGGCAACGACACCCCGCTGGCCACCAAGCCGTTCCCGGAGCCCTCACCGACGCACATCGCCACCGTCGACAACGTCCCGGCGTTCATCACCCGCCGTCTCCTGCACGACCGGCTGCTCGACTACTACGGCCCCGGCAAGAGCTTCGTCATCCGGCGCGACGGCGAGGACAACCCCGTACCGCCCTCGGACATCGTGGTCGCCGACCTGTCCGACTGGCGCTACCGCCCCAAGCGCGGACAAGTGGCCGTGGACCCCGAGTTGGGCCGGATCGCCTTCGGTTCGCGGTCCGCGCCCCGGCAGGGCGTGTGGGTGGACTACCACTACGCGTTCGGCGCCGACATGGGCGGCGGCGAGTACGAGCGCGACCGTGAGCCGCGTCCCGACGCCGAGTTCTACCGGGTCGGGCCCGGACAGCCCTACCGGCAGATCATGGACGCCTACCGGGCCTGGCAGCACGACCGCCGGGCCGGGCGCACCGGACCCGACGGCAACATCGAGATCACACACAGCGGCGCCTACCAGGAGCAGCTCGACTTCGACCTCGACCCGGGCGACCGGCTCGAACTGCGGGCGGCGGAGGGCACACGCCCCGTGATCCGCCTGCTCGACTGGTACAGCAACCGCCCCGACGCCCTCAACATCCGCGCGGTGTCCGAGGACTGCGCCCCGCACGAGCGGCCCCGCGTCGTCCTCGACGGACTGCTGGTCGCCGGACGCGGCATCAACGTGACCGGCGCGATGGGCGCCGTCGTCGTACGGCACAGCACCCTCGTGCCCGGCTGGTCCCTGGAGCCCGAGTGCGCTCCACACTCGCCCGAGGAGCCGAGCATCGTCCTGGACCGCACCACCGCCTGCCTCCAGATCGAGCACAGCATCCTCGGCACCATCGAGATCATCGGCGACGAGGTGAGCGAGGACCCCCTCGACATCCACATCCGGGACAGCGTCCTCGACGCCACCGCCGACGACCGCGAGGCCCTGTCCGCCCCGGACTGCCGCCACGCCCACGCCGTGCTGCACCTGCACCGCACCACCGTCATCGGCGAGATCCACACGCACGCCGTGAAGATCGCCGAGAACAGCGTCTTCACGGGTCGGCTCCACGTCGCCCGGCGCGGCATCGGCTGTCTGCGCTACTCCTACGTCCCCTCCGGCTCACGCACCCCGCGCCGCCACCGCTGCCCGGACACCAAGCCGTCGTTCACGTCCCAGCGCTACGGCACGCCCTGGTACGCGCTGCTCGCCGACCGCTGCGCCGAGGAGATCCGGCGCGGCGCGGACGACGGAGCCGAACTCGGCGCCTTCCACGACCTGTACCGGCCGCAGCGCGAGGACGGTCTGAGGGCCCGGCTCGCCGAGTACACGCCGGCCGGCATCGACGCCGGGATCTTCTTCGTGACGTGAGCCGCACCGCCACCGGCTGAGCCGTACCGCCACCGGCCGAGCCGTCTCGCCACCGACTTCGTGAACCCGCACTTCTGAACCAGGGGGGAACACCCTTCATGCACGCAGACCTCTCCCGCTCCACGTTCCGGCCGGAGCGGCACTACTCCGCGGTCGTCGCCCAGCAGGGCCGCGTCCAGCTCGACGCCGACCTCAACGAGCAGACCGCGATCCAGCTCCACCAGGCCCGCAGCCTCGCCGCCGACCTGATCGGACCGCACGGCGGGCCGCGCGACGCGGCCGGATTCCGCATCGAGTACGTGGGCGGCAAGCACGAGATCGACACCCTCGTCGTCCACGGCGGCCGCTACTACGTCGACGGCATCCTGTGCGACGCCGACCGCCCGGCGGCCGGGGTGCCCGTCACCGACGAGGAGAGCGAGGAGTCCGCGCCGGAGCCGCCCCCGCAGTGGACCTACTGGGACCAGCCCGACGCCTTCCGCGACCCGGAGAAGCCCGGCGACCGGCTGCCCTCGCCCGCCCAGACGCCGTTCCTCGTCTACCTGAACGTGTGGGAGCGCTCGGTCAGCGCCGCCGAGGACCCCGCCCTGCGCGAGGTCGCCCTCGGCGCTGCCATGCCCGACACCGCCGCCCGCCTCAAGGTCGTCTGGCAGGTGCTGCCGCTGTCCCTCACCCAGCTGGAGATCGAGGAGACCGACCCGTCCAAGGAGGTCGTCCGGGCCGCCTTCACCCGCTGGGCGCAGCGGCAGTCGGCCCCCTCGGCCCGGCTCGGCGCCCGCAGCGAGCGGCCCGACCACGCGGATGAGGACCCGTGCCTGGTCAAGCCGGACGCCCGCTACCGAGGCCCGGAGAACCAGCTGTACCGGGTGGAGGTCCACGCCGGAGGCGAGGCGAAGGACGCCACCTTCAAGTGGTCCCGCGAGAACGGCTCCGTCGTCTTCCCCGTCGACGAACTCGACGGCACCTGGGTGCAGTTGGCCTCCCTCGGCCACGACGACAAGCTGGACCTGGACGTCGGCGACCACGTCGAGTTCGTCGACACCGCCTACGCCTCCCGCCTGGAGCCCCTGCCGCTGCTGCGCGTCGAGGAACTGGACCTGCCCGGCCGCCGCGTCCGCCTCTCGGCCGAACCCGACCCGGGCGTCGGACGACTGGCGCACCTGAACCCGTACCTGCGCCGCTGGGACCACCGAGGCGGACCGAAGCGCAAGGGCCGCAGCACCGATCTGCGCGGCGGGGCGATCCCCGTCACTGAGGGCGAGTGGCTGCCCCTGGAGGACGGTGTCGAGGTGTACTTCGCCAAGGGCGGCGCCTACCGCACCGGCGACCACTGGATCGTGCCCGCCCGCACCGCCACCGGCAGCGTCGAGTGGCCGGTCGATCCGGCCCGCCGCCCGCTGCTGCGGGGACCGGCCGGCATCGCCCGGCACTTCGCCCCGCTGGCCCTGATCAAGGGCGAGGGCAGCGCGGTCGATCTGCGTCTGGCGTTCGGCCCGCTGGCGAGCAGCATGCCGGCCGCCGACGAGGCGACGCTCGCCGCGGAGGAACAGGCCCGCCGCGAGGAGCTGGCCGCCGAGGACCCCTCACAGGGGAGGTCCCAGACCACAGCGGAGGCGGAAGCCGCCGTCGAAGGAGACAACTGATGGCCAAGCCGCTCAGCGCGTCGAAGCTGGTGGAGATCCTGCGAGCCGAGGGCGTGACCGTCCACGAGGTCCGCAGCTGGCGCACCCACAACCGCAACAGCAAGGGCCCCTGGGGACCGGTGAACGGTGTGATGATCCACCACACCGTCACCTCCGGCACCGCCTCGTCCGTCGACATCTGCTACGACGGCTACTCGAACCTGCCCGGCCCGCTGTGCCACGGCGTCATCGACAAGAAGGGGCATGTGCACCTGGTCGGCAACGGCCGGGCCAACCACGCCGGTCTCGGCGACAGCGACGTCCTGCGCGCCGTGATCAACGAGTCGAAGCTGCCGGGCGACAACGAGGCCGACACCGACGGCAACCGGCACTTCTACGGCTTCGAGTGCATCAACCTCGGCAACGGCAAGGACCCTTGGCCCGAGGCGCAGAAGGAGGCCATCGAGAAGGTGTCGGCGGCGATCTGCCGGCACCACGGCTGGTCCGAGCGCTCCGTCATCGGCCACAAGGAGTGGCAGCCGGGCAAGGTGGATCCGCGCGGCTTCACCATGGACGGCATGCGCAAGCGCATCTCCGACCGGCTGAAGGGCCACGGGGGCGGCACCAAGCCCGCCCCGGACCCCAAGCCCGCGCCCAAGCCGTCCTACGAGCCGTTCCCGGGCGCCGGGTTCTTCCACGTCGGGCAGCGCTCCCCGATCATCACGGCGATGGGCCGCCGCCTGGTCGCCGAGGGCTGCAGCCGCTACGAGGAGGGGCCGAGCCCCGACTGGTCCGAGGCCGACCGCCGCTCCTACGCGCTCTGGCAGCAGAAGCAGGGCTTCTCCGGCAAGGACGCCGACGGCATCCCCGGCAAGCTCACTTGGGACCGGCTGAAGGTGCCCAAGTCCGGGAAGTGAGAGCGTGCGCCCCTCTCCGCGGAGGGGCGCACGGGTGTCACCAGCGGGGGAGCAGCCGCTCGTACTCCGGCTGGAAGCGCCGCATGTAGCCGGTGTCGTCCCGGCTGCGCATCCCGGACTCCACGTACCGCCGGTGCAGCCGGTCGAGCTGTGCGTGGTCGAGTTCCACACCGAGACCGGGACCGGTGGGCACCTTGACCTCCCCGTCGCGCAGCTCCAGCACGCCCGGCACGATCACGTCGTCGGCCGAGTTCCACGGGTAGTGCGTGTCGCAGGAGTGGTCGAGGTTGGGAATGGCCGCGCCGACATGGGTCATCGCGGCGAGGCTGATGCCCAGATGCGAGTTGGAGTGCATCGACAGTGCGAGCCCGAACGCCTCGCAGACGGCGGCCAGTTCCCGGGTGCGGCGCAGTCCGCCCCAGTAGTGGTGGTCGGTGAGCAGGACCTGGATGGCGTTCTGCTCGACGGCCGGCTTCAGATGCTCCCAGGCGATCACGCACATGTTGGTCGCGAGCGGCATGGGCGATTCCTTCGCCACCTCCGCCATGCCCTCGATGCCCTTGACCGGGTCTTCCAGGTACTCCAGGACGCCCTCGAGTTCACGGGCGACGTACTTCGACGTCTCCACCGTCCAGGCCGTGTTGGGGTCGAGACGCAGCGGCTGCCCGGGGAAGGCCTCCGCGAGCGCCCGGATGGCGGCGATCTCCTCGTCGGGCGGGAAGACACCGCCCTTGAGCTTGAACGACCGGAAGCCGTACCGCTCCCGCATCAGCCGGGCCTGCTCGACGATCCCGGCCGGGTCCAGGGCCTCGCCCCAGTCGTCGGTGACGGCCGGGCGGCCGTCGAGCGCGGGGTGCTCGGCCCACTTGTAGAAGAGGTACGCGGCGAACGGCACCGAGTCGCGGACCGTGCCGCCGAGCAGATCGCTGACCGGGCGGCCGAGCAGCTTGCCCTGGGCGTCGAGACAGGCCACCTCGATCGCCGAGGTGGTCCAGCCGCGCTCGTGGGAACTGGGCACGGCCGGCAGCAGGGCCGCGTCGATCGCGGCGGCCACGGCCGTGGTGTCGAAGACGTCCATGCCGACGACCGTCTTCGCGGCGGTGTGCAGCCGCTCCAGGCGGGCCGTGCCGCCCGGCGACTCGCCGAGCCCCACCGTGCCGTCCTCCAGCACCAGCTGGAGGATGATCCGCAGGGCGAGCGGCTCGTGCACCCCGTTGGAGTTGAGCAGCGGCGGGTCGCCGAAGGCGATCGGGGTGACGATCAGCTCGCGGATGCGCGTGGGGGTCATGCGGCGGCCACCTTCAGTCCGTGGTCGAGGAGTTCGGAGAGCCGGGCGAGGTGTTCCGGCGTCGGATCGAGCAGCGGCGCCCGCACGCCGCCGACGTCCGGGCCGCGCAGCGTCACCCCTGCCTTGACGAGGGACACGGCGTAACCGGGGACCTCGTCGCGCAGGGCGACCAGCGGGCCGTAGAACTCGTCGAGGAGCCGGGAGACCAGGGCGTCGTCGCCCTCGGCGAGGGCCCGGTGGAAGGCCAGGGCGATCTCCGGGGCGAAGGCGAACACCGCCGAGGAGTACAGCTCGACGCCGATGCCCTGGTAGGCGGGCGCGGTCATCTCGGCGGTGGGCAGGCCGTTGAAGAACTGGAAGTCCTCCGTGCCCGGCACGGCACGTACCGCGCGGACGATCCGGTGCATCAGCTCGATGTCCCCGATGCCGTCCTTGAGCCCGACGACCCCGGGCAGGGCGGCGATCTCGGCGGCCGTGTCCTCGGTGAGCCGGGCGGTGCCCCGCTGGTAGAAGACGACGGGCAGCCCGGTCGCGGCGGTGACCTCCCTGACATACCGCACGAGACCCTGCTGCGGGGCGCTGACCAGGTAGGGCGGCAGCAGCAGGATGCCGTCGGCACCGGCCCGTTCGATACGGGCGGCCTGGTCCCGGGCGACCACCGGCGGTCCGCCGGCCGCGGCGAGGACCGGAACCCGTCCGGCGGTCGTCCGGACGGCGACCTGGGTGGCCCGCTCGATCTCCTCGGGCGACAGCGCGTGGAACTCGCCGGTGCCGCAGGCGACGAACACACCTCCCGCGCCCGCGGCGACACCGGACTCGATGTGCTGGGCAAGCCGTTCCTCGTCCAGTGAGCCGTCCGCCGCGAACGGCGTGACCGGGAAGAACAGCACTCCGTGGAACTTCATGTCTCCCTCATATGTGGGGGGGCGGGGGTCAGCCCTTGGTGGCCCCGGCGGCGATGCCGGTGACCAGCGAGCGCTGGAGGAGCAGATAGACGATCAGGCTGGGGACGAGGGCGATGACCGCACCGGCCAGTACCACCCCGGAGCCGACCTCGGGGTCGGTGCGCAGGATGGACAGGGCGACGGTGACCGTGTAGTCGGTGGGGTCCTTGGCGGCGATCAGAGGCAGCAGGTACTGGTCCCAGATCATGATGAAGCCGAGCACCCCGGCCACGCCGAGCGCGGGCTTGCACAGTGGCAGGACGACCTGCCACAGCATCCGCAGCTCGCCCACACCGTCGATCCGGGCGGCCTCCTCGATCTCGGCGGGGATGTCCTTCATGAACTCGGTGAGCACCATCACCGAGAAGCCCCAGGCGCCGAGCGGCAGGATCACACCCCAGACGGTGCCCTTCAGATCGACGCCGACCACGGGTACATGCCCGAGGACCAGGGACAGCGGGATGGCGATGACCTCCTCGGGGAGCATCATCGTCAGCATGAACAGGGTCAGGATCAGGGCCTGCCCACGGAAGCGGTGCCGGGCCAGCGCGTAGGCGGCGAGCGTGCAGACGACGAGCTGGAGCAGCAGTCCGCCGCCGGCGATGACCAGGGAGTTGCCGAAGTAGTCCCAGATGCCGCGCTCGCCCGCCACCTTGAAGTTCAGCAGGGTCGGATGGTGGGGGAGGAACGACAGGGTGGAGCCGCTGGCCTTCTCGCTGAAGGAACCGGAGAAGATCGTCAGGAACGGCGCCGCGAAGACGCCCAGGGCGAGCACACAGAGCAGGACGCGCAGCGCCCAGGCAGGGCCGGGCCGGTCGCTCCAGCCGAGGGCGGTGTCGAAGCGGGCGGGGGTGGTGCGCTGCTTCCCGGCGGACTTCCGCGCGGGGGAGGCGGTCACCGGGGTCCGGACGGGGTCGATGGCGGGAGCGCTCATCTCACGTCTCCCCTCTTGCGGAGGTAGTTGACCGTGACGGTGAGCAGCAGCGTCACGCAGAGCAGGACCACGGAGGCGGCCGAGGCGCCGCCGATGTCGTTACGGGTGAAGCCGAGGGTGTAGGCGCGGGTCATCCACACATCGGTGGACCCGGCCGGGCCGCCGCCGGTGAGGACGTACACCTCGGTGAAGACGCGCAGTCCGCGGATCGCGGCGAGGGTGAGGACGATGCCGAGGGCGGGGCGGATCGCGGGCAGCGTGATGTGACGCAGCCGTTGCCAGAGCGAGACGCCGTCCATCGCGGCGGCCTCGTACAACGAGCGGTCCACGCCCGCCAGTCCGGCGAGGATGATCACCATGTTGTACGGGGCGAGCATCCAGATGCCCATGGCCATCGTCGCCCACAGCGCGGTGTCGGGGTTGTCCAGGTAGGGCACCGGCCCGAGGCCCAGCAGCCCGAGACCGCTGTTGATGAGGCCGTCGGAGGTCGGGTAGTACATCAGCCGCCACATCTCGCCGACCACCGCGGTCGCGGTGACGACGGGCAGGAACACGGCGGTACGGATGATCTTCAGCGAGCGGGCCTGACCCTCCAGCAGCAGGGCGAGGAGGAAGCCGGCGACGATGCCGCCGAGGGACATCCCGATGCCCAGGAGCAGGGTGTGGCCGATGGCGTCCTGGAAGCGGTGGTCGGTCAGGACCCGGGTGTAGTTGTCGAGGCCGACCCACTTGTCACCGAGGAAGGGCCGCACGTCGAAGAAGCTCAGCCAGACGCCCTTGCCCATGGGCAGGAACTTGAAGACGAGGGCGAGCAGCAGGCCCGGGGCGAGGAACAGCCAGGGCAGTACGGTCTTCTTGCCGAGGATCCGGGCTCTGCGCGGCCCGGGTGTCGTCACGGTCGCGGTCATTTCAACAGGTCCTGGTCCTTGAGGTCACCGGCGAGGGTGTCGTTGAGTTCCTTCAGGCCGGAGCGGACGTCGCTGCCGCAGTACGTGAAGATCGCGTTGAGCGCGTCGGCGGTGTCCTGCTTCATCGGGGCCCAGTCGGGGGCGTTGGGGAACTGCTGCGAGTCGTCCTCGTACGCCTTCTGCACGACACTCCAGCGCGGGTCGTCGCGCACCTTCGCCGCGTCCAGCGTGGAGTTGACGGGGATGCGCACGACGGGCTGGTGCTCGCCGGTCATGGCGAGCGTCTGGCCCTCGGGGGAGACGAGGAAGGCGGCGAGCGTCCGCTCCTGCTTCGCCTTTCCGGTCTTCGCCCCGAAGTAGACGTTCTCGCCGTCGGCCAGCACGTCGTTGTTCCCGGCCGGGCCCGAGGGCGCGGGCAGGACCTCGTACTTGTCCTTGCCGAGCGCCTTGTCGAACGTGGAGATGTTGTACGGGCCGGTGAGGTACATCCCGGCGTTGCCGTCCTGGAAGTTGGTGGTGTTCGCGGTGACGGAGGTCAGGGCGCTGGGCTGGATGACACCGCTGTCGCCGCAGAAGAGGTTCTTCTTCATCCAGGTGACGGTGCGCAGGGCGGCCGCCGAGTCCATGGCGGGCCGGTAGCCCGTGCCCTCCCTCTGGAGGATCCGCACCCCGCCCTGCCACAGCCAGCTCGAACCCCACCAGGCGACATAGCCGTTCTGGGCGCTGCCGGGGACCACCATGCCGTAGGTGTCCTTCCTGCCGTCCCCGTCCGGGTCGCGGGTGGCGAAGGCCTTGGCGAGGGCGAGGGTGTCCTGCCAGGTCTTCGGCTGCGGCAGGCCGAGCTTGACCCGCCAGTCCTTGCGGACGAACAGGGTCATGGCCTGACGGGAGTACGGGATGCCGTAGTGCCGGCCGTCGAGGCCCACGGTGGAGGACCAGGACTTGGCGGTGATCTCGTCATGTCCGGCGATCGAGTCCGGGGTGATGGGCTTGAGCAGGCCCTGGGCCTGGTAGCTGCCCATCAGGGCCGTGTCGTTGATCATGACGTCCGGCAGGTCCTTGGTGGACGCGCGGCTCTGCAACTGCTGGTCGAAGTTCATGACCGGCTGGTAGTCGATCTTGATGCCGGTCTTCTTGGTGAAGGCGGCGAACACCCTCTGATAGGTCTGGGCGGACTCCGGATCGCTCCGGGTCCACACCTCCAGCGTGTTCGGATCGCCGGCCCGGGCACTGCCGGAACCGGAGCCGCAGGCGGCCGTTCCCAACAGGAGCCCTGAGACGGCGAGCACGGCGGCCAGGCGCGGACTTCGAAGGCGATCCCGCATGGTGGTTGCTCCGTTCATATTCGTGAACGTGCTTCACGAATCTAAATGATCGGCCAAGCTACGGATCGCCTCCTCGCCATGTCAAGACATGGCCGAAAACTTTGACGACATCCAGGGGTAACAGCGACGGCCCCCACCGGATGATCCGGTGGGGGCCGTCCTGAAAGGGAGTGCGCCGGGTATCAGGCCTGGTGCTCGGCGTTCTTCTTCTTGATCCTGGCCGCTTCCTTGCGGACCTCGGCCTGGGTGGCGCGCTCCCGCTCCAGCCACTCGGGGCCTTCCTGCTTCAGTGTCTCGATCTGCTCGGTGGTGAGGGGCTCGGTGACACCGGCGCGGGCGAGCCCCGCGATGGAGACCCCGAGCTTCGCCGCGACCACCGGGCGGGGGTGCGGGCCGTTGTGCCGCAGGTCCTGGAGCCACTGCGGCGGGTTCGCCTGGAGCTCGTTCAGCTCGGCGCGTGAGACGACACCCTCCTGGAACTCGGCGGGTGTGGCCTCGAGGTACACACCCAGCTTCTTCGCCGCGGTGGCGGGCTTCATCGTCTGGGTGCTCTGGTGCGACGTCATGGCATCAAGCGTATCGAGCGTGTGCACGACCGCTGACCACGGCCGGTAACCTGGCGAGGTGACAGGCTCGGAAACTTCTCCCTCGTTCCGGCTCGTGTACGTACCCGGGGTGATGCCCGGCAAGTGGGTGCGCATCTGGAACGAGCGGCAGCCCGACGTCCCGCTGGATCTGACGCAGGTGGCCGCCGGGGCGGTGGCGGAGCGGCTGCTGGGCGGGGACGCCGACGCGGGGCTCGTCCGGCTGCCCGTGGACCGGACGGTCTTCAGCGCGATCCCCCTCTACACCGAGCAGACGGTCGTCGTGGTGCCCAAGGACCACCTGGTCACGGCGGTCGACGAGGTGTCCCCCGAAGATCTGGCCGACGACATCGTGCTGCATCCCCTCGACGACGTCCTCGACTGGGAGAACCTCCCCGGGCGGCCCGCCTTCGAACGTCCTGCCACCACGGCCGACGCCGTCGAACTCGTCGCGGCCGGGATCGGCGTCCTCGTCGTGCCCCTGTCGCTCGCCCGTCTCCACCATCGCAAGGACCTCACGCACCGTCCCCTCAAGGACGCCCCCGAGTCGAGCGTGGCACTGGCCTGGCCCCAGGAGGCGACGACGGACCAGGTCGAGGACTTCATCGGCATCGTGCGCGGCCGTACGGTCAACAGCACCCGGGGCCGCAAGCAGCCGGACGAGTCCGTGGCCGCCGACCGGGGCGGCGCCCGGCGAAAGCCGGTGCCGGGGAAGTCTGCGGCCGGGAAGGCCGGGGGTGCGAAGCGCACCGGCAAGGGCGGGCGTGGCGCCCCCAAGGGCGACAGGCGCGGCAAGCCCCGCCGCCGTTCCTGATCTCGGGGCCGCCGCAGGAGGGGGCGACCCCGACCCGTTCCTCGCTCAGCCGCCCGACTGGGTCGGCTGCGGCGCCGCCCCGTAGGACGGGTTGGGAGCGACCGTCTGCAGGTCCTTCAGGTTCTCCGGGACCTCCAGTACACGGACAGGCGCGCCCTGCTGCGGCGGCGGGGGCGTCGTCTGGTCCTGGGGCAGCTTGGGCGGGGAGGTGATCTGGAAGCTGACCTGCTCGTGGTTGATCAGACCGGTCTTCTCCAGGACCGTGATGTGGTCGAGCACGGTGTCGTTGGTCGTGTCGGCGAGTTCCCGCACCATGCTGTTCCGGGTGGTCGCCCTGATCTTGGCGATGGTCGGGAAGATGCCTCCGTGTGCGATGCGCATGAGGGTCACGGCCGTGGACTCGAACTCCCTGCCGGTGCTGCCCTCCGCCGTCGCCACGAACTGCTGCTGCTGCGGCGACGGCTCGTTCGGCAGGGTGATGCCCAGGTCCGTGGAGACCTTGCGGCAGCCCGCGTCGAGCCGGCCGTGCCCCACGAGCAGATGTTCCGCGACCTCGATCATCGCCGGCGACTTGCTCCGCTCCATGATCATTTGCCCCAGCGGCTGCTCCCACAGCCCGGCCGCGCGCACCTTTACCACGAAGTCGCGATCCGCCTCGGTCAGCGGCCCGTACTGGGTGTTGGCGATGATGCGGTCCTGACCGGAAGCTGTGTTCTCCACGCCCAGCATGCTCGGGTATGCGAGCGCGGTGAGCGTCAGGATCATCGCACCGCCCACGAACGCGGTTCCTGCCGTGCTGCGCGAGATGCGCATCGTGCCTCCTGGGGTATGAACGGCCCAACACCGAGAAGTACGGATGCCGGACGCGAAACAATCACCCCTGCCGCAAAAAAGTTCCGGATGTGACGGGGTCCGGTGCCGGATCCGCACAGCACCGGGCCCACCCGAACGCGGCCCGGTCCGCTCAGGGTTCGTACGAGGCCGCTGCCGCCGTGCTCACCACCTTGTCCCCGTCGGCCCTGCTCAGCAGCCCGGCCGTCACCCACGCGTCCGCCGTGGACCGTACCCGCGCCACCAGCGCCCCCTTGTTCCGGAAGGGCGCCCCGGCCCATATCTCGTCCAGCAGCGTGGTGCCGTCGGCCTTCGCCGGGTTGGCGACGCCCGAGTCCCGGCCGCCGAAGACGGCCTTCGGCTCCGCGCGCCGGAAGTAGGTGTGCGCCGGATCCTCCGTCCCCTCGGAGAACGGCGCCCACTCGGTCCCGTCCAGCGTGAAGTGGAGCGGCTTGCCCGGCACCGGAGTGAGGGAGGCCGTCAGGTCGCCGGACAGACCGGCGTCGCGGTACAGCCCGACCTTGAGAAGCTCCGTCGCCGAGGAGCGGGCGACCAGGTTGACCGGTCCGTGGAACAGGGTCTGCAGGGACGGGTCGTCGAGGGCCTTCTCCACCCGCGTCCGGAACGGCAGGGTGACCCGGACGGTGTCGCCTGCCCGCCAGGTCCGGGACACGGCGAAGTAGCTCCCCGGCTTCGGAGTGCCCGGCACCGCACTCCCGTTGACGGTCACCCGGAACCCGGCGGTCGCCCAGGACGGCACGCGCAGCCGCAGCGTGAAGGAGGCCCGGGCGCCGGCGAAGGTGAGCGTGCTGCCCTGCTCCCTGGGATAGCCGGTGGTCTGCGTGACCGTCACGCCCTTCTCGGCCCAGGTCAGCGTGGACGGGCTGTACAGGTTGACGTACAGCGCGCTGCCGTCGGACTTCGCGAAGTACACCGAGTCCTGGTACTTCGTGGCGCTCTCCATGCCGGTGCCCTCGCAGCAGGTCGTGCCCTGCTTGGGCGTGTAGTCACGGACATGACCGGGCGTCAGCCCGATGAAGTATGTGACGAGCGGCTTCTCCGCGTCCGGCTTGTCCTGCTTCGAGCCGAGCACCTGGTTGTACAGGGCCCGCTCGTAGTAGTCCATGTACTTCGGTTCCTGCGCGTGGAAGAACAGGATCCGGCTCAGCTTGAGCATGTTGTACGCGCAGCAGGTCTCGGCGGTGGTCGCGCTCAGGGTGCCCGCGATCACGTCCCGGGCCTTCCAGAACTCCGCGGTGCTGGTGCCGCCGATGCCGTACATCCGGTGCGGGACGACCATGTCCCAGAAGTTCTTCGCCGAGGTGAGATAGCGCTCCTCACCCGTCTCGTCGTACAACCGCACGTACCCGGTGAAGATCGGGATGTGCTGGTTGGCGTGCAGCCCGTCGAGGATGTCGTTGTTCGCGGCGCACGCGTCGATCAGCCGGTCCAGGTCGAACAGCTTGGCCAGCGCGAGGTGTTCGGCCTTGCCGGTGATGCCGTGCAGATCGCAGATCGCCTCGACGATGCCGCCGAACTCCCCGCTGGAGAAGATCCCCCACATCCGCTGGAGCGTGGCCTCCGGCAGCTTGGACAGCCGGGAGTGCATCCAGTCGCACATGCCCGACGCGAGGTCCAGGGCCCGGTCGTCGTCCGTGGCGGTGTACGCGTCGAGCAGACCCCTGAGGATCTTGTGCGCGGTGTAGTACGGCGCCCACACCTTCGTGTAGTCGGGAGAGGTCCTCGACTCCAGATCGATGAACTGCGTCTCCGGGTACGCGGCGAGGAACCCGGGGTGGCTGGGCCCGCCCCAGGTGCGGCGCAGGGCGGCGGTCAGGCCCCGGCCGGAGGTGTCCGCGAAGGCCCCGCCGGCCGTCTCGTCGAAGGCGTACGACGCCAGATCGCCCCGGCCCGTCGAGGCGTCGGAGGCCCGGCGGCTCTGCAACTCGGTGATCTCGGCGGCCGTCAGCGCCCGCGAAAAGACGTTGAACTCCTCGAAGGCGCCCGCGAAGACGGGGTCGGTGGAGTAGTTCGAGCGGCCGAGCCAGTTGTTCTTCAGGGCGCCGAGAGCCGCCGGGGTGAGGCTCATCGCGGTGTTCCGGGCGACGGCGGTGCCGTTGACGTAGAGGGTGCCGGTGCCGCCCGCGATCGTCACCGCCAGATGGCTCCACTGGTTCAGCGGCAGCGGGGCCGTGCCGTCGAGGCTCTGCTCGCCGCCCGCGCCCGACGTGGTGATGGCGAAGCGCGGCACTCCCGCCTGGTTGCGGGCGGCCAGATACAGGTAGCGCGTGGTGTCGTTGCCGAAGTCGAAGACGCGGGTCCAGTTGGCGTCGTGCGTGGGCCGCACCCAGACGGAGAGGGTGAGCGCCGAGGCCCCGCCGAGCACGGCGGCCGGCAGATCCACGTACTGGTAGGAGCCCCGTACCTGGTCCGCGGCGGTCCCGAACTTCCCGGCGACGCTCAGCACCGCGGGATCTCGCCGTAGCGCCGCCCGCACCTCGGTCAGCGCCCCGACCATGGTGCCGATCCGGTCGGCGAACACCTGCTCCTTCGTGCTCCGGTACGCCTGCGCCAGCATGGTCAGGAAGTGGCCGGTGTAGTGCCCGCGCAGGTTGCCGTTGGCCTCGCCGTCCAGGCCCTCCCAGCCGCCCGGGGCGACCGCGCCGCCCGTGGCGAGACCGGCGTTGGCGCGGAACACCTGGAGCAGCCGGTTCACGTCGTAGCCGCGGGCGTGGTCCAGCATCAACCGCCGCTTGTCGGCGAAGACGCCCCGGCCGAGGCTCACGTCCTCAAGACCGAAGGGCCGTACGGTCCAGGAGGACGGGATGCCGGCGGGGGCCGCGACGGCCCGGCCTGTCGCCGCCTCGGAGAGCGCGGGTACGGCGGCGGCGAGGGTCGCCGCCTGGAGAAGGATTCGTCTGGAGAGGGGCCGTGCCATGTGTGCTCCTCCACGGGGCCAACGGGTCCACGGACTCGACGCATTCGAGCTATTCGATATATCGAACGCTGTGCGAGTGATCGACCAGACCCTAGGGAGGGGACGGGGGAGCGTCAACGGGTCGGGAGAGGTGAGTTCAGGAAGGGCCCGCCGAACGGACCAGCCAGTCGAACGCCGCCTGTGCCGTGAACTCCTCCTGACCGCCCCGCAGGAGCAGTCCGGCGGTGGCGAACTCGGGGGCGTCCGCCTGCGCAGCGACGTAGGGGATCGCGATGCACCGCATCCCCGCCGCGTGCGCGGCGGCGGCGCCGGGGGCGGCGTCCTCCAGCACCACGCAGCCGGCCGGATCCGCCCCGAGCCGGCGGGCCGCCTCCAGGAAGACGTCGGGAGCGGGCTTGCCGTGCGCGACCTCGTCCGCCGAGACGACGGTCCGCAGGTGGGCGTCCAGGCCCGTGCCGCTCAGCACCGCCTGGATGGCCTCGGGCGAGGATCCCGAGGCCACGGCCATGGGCACGTCCTCGGCCGCCAGCAGCTCGACGAACTCGCGCATTTCGGGGTAGGCGCGCGTGGAGTTGCGGGCGAGTTCGAGATAGCGGCGGTTCTTGACGGTGAACAGCTCCTCCACGGGGGCCCGCAGACCGTACCGCTCCTTCCAGTCCGCGACCGTCTCCTGCGTGCTGATGCCGACATACCGCTCGTGGTCCGCCCAGCTGAAGCCGGGGACGCCGTGCTCGGCGAGGGTCTGCCGGCCCGCCTCGTAATAGTTCGGCTCGCTGTCCACGAGCGTTCCGTCGAGATCGAAGATGACCGAAAGGCCGCCGAGATTGCTCATGGTGTCAGCATGTCAAAGGCCATGATCCAGGGAGCGTGAGGGGTCAGGAGCGGGCCGCGCGGCCGATCGACTCCACCAGCGGCAGCAGCCGGTGGGAGACGCGCTCTCGCAGGGCGATCTCGGTGCGGGTGCGGACGACCCCGGGCAGGCTGATCAGCTTCTGCACGACGTCCTCCAGATGAGCGTTGTCCCGCGCCACGACCCGGGTCAGCAGATCCCCACCGCCCGTGATGGAGAACGCCTCGACGATCTCCGGCACCGCGGCCAGCGCGTCGCCCACCTCGTCGAGATGGCCCTGGGTGACCTCGATGTGCACGAACGCGAGCACCGGATGGCCGAGCGCGGCGGGGGAGAGGTCCGGTGCCGTGCCGGTGATCACGCCGTCGCGCTCCAGCCGGTCGAGCCGGGCCTGGAGCGTGCCCCGGGCCACGCCGAGGATACGGGCGTACTCACGCACGCTCGTGCGCGGTTGCTCCAGCAGCAGCCGCAGGATGCGGGTGTCGAGCTCGTCCACGGGCATACCGCGCCCTCCTCGTCCGTTGGCTCTGCCACGGCCGTCCTCCGACCGCCACGGTTGTACCAATGGGCCAGTCTAGAGGGATCTGGTTGAGCCAGTGGCCTCCTTGGTGAGCGGTGTTGAAGGGGTTGGTCATCCGGAACTACCCAGCCAAGAATTCAGGCCCCGACGGCCGCCGCACCCGCTACGAGCTTGCCGACGAACGCCTCGGCCACGCCCTGGACAACCTGCGCACAGCCGTGGTTGCTGTCGCCGCGGACCGCACGTGCGTGGAGGCCGACGAGCAGGGGTGCTGCTGATGGCAACCTCGATATCCCTCGGCCCACCCCGGCCCGCCGTGATGCGCTCGCCCGCCGAATACGTGTGCTGGTCGCCGCGGCCATCACGTACAACGCCATCGAGGTGATCGTCGCCATCACCGCCGGCACCCGCGCCTCCTCCACCGCTCTGATCGGCTTCGGCCTGGATTCGATCATCGAGGTCTCCTCAGCCGCTGCGGTCGCCTGGCAGTTCTCCTCCCGGGAGCACGCCGTACGCGAGGCTCGCGAGAACGCTGCCCTGCGGATCATCGCGCTGTCGTTCTTCGCGCTCGCCGCCTACGTCAGCGTCGACGCCGTCCGCGCCCTGACGGGCAGCGGCGAGGCCGAGCGCTCCGTCCCCGGTATCGTGCCGGCCGGCCTGATTCAAAGGCAGGGGCGAGCGAAGCATGTGGCTGCCGTCCGGGGTGCGACTGTTGCGGTTGAGGGGCCGCCTCGTCTCGCCGGAAAAGGGCAGGGTGCGTATCGAGTAGTGACGCTCACCGTCACGCGTCCAGTTGTTCGCGCATGAGCGCGTCGAGTCGCTCCCATGCAGGGGACGAGGCGTTGACCGTGCCCTGGATGAGGGCGGGGATCTCGGAAGCCGCATCCAGCTCGGGCAGTTCGTTCGGCCCGTAGCGTGCCTGGGTCGCCTCGACGATTCGGCGGGCGAGGTCGGCGATACGGGGATCGTCGGCGTCGAGATGGTACGCCTGGTCGTAGTCGAGGAAGAGTCGCCGTAGTGCCGGGTCGGCAAGCATCGATGGACACCGCCGTACGCAAGGCGCGCAATGCCGCCGGGCAGCAGCGGGTCACCGTCGCGGCCCGCCCCGCTGCCGCTCCCGGCATCCTGTCCGCCCTGCTCGCCGCCGGCGCGGAAGGCTCGGACGGCGTGGTCACCGACGTCGTATTCACCTACGACGAGATCGGCGCCCTTCAAGACGGCATCGCTGACGTCGCCCTCATGTGCCAGACGGTTGCCGTCCCCGGTCTCGAACTGATGGAACTCGGCCCGGAGGAACCGGTCCTCCTGCTCCCGGCAGGCCACCCTCTGGCCGAGCGCCCGTTCTTGACCCTCACCGAGGTGGAGGCTCTGCCGGGGTACGAGGCGGATCTGCCCAACGAGGCGCTGGACGCCATGGTCGACCGCGTCGCGCTCGGCCGGCTCGTGGTCGTCGTGGGCGACAGCGTCAGCGACCGCCTCGGCGGAACCGTACGGGCGGTGCCCGTCTACGGACACCCCACCACCCAACTCGTGGTGGCCTGGCTGCCCGACGCGCGATCCGTCGCGTCCCGCCTCACCGCGACTGCCCACGTCGTCATGGAGCGGCGCACGCCGCGAGCGGTCGAGGGAGGCCCGAGGTGATCAGCTCGTCTCCAGTGACCAGGGCTCGCACGGAGGGCCGCCCCATCACTTCCAGGGCGTCGTGTCCGGCAGCAGCGGCCAGCCTGAGTGCCATGGCGGTCAGCTCTGTACGCACCGGAAGCAGGACGTCCGCCGCTTCATACTCCTCGCCCCTATGCCGGATGTGCTGTCGGGGCTTGAGTGCACGCCCCATCGCCCTGACGGCGATGACCGAATTCGCCTCCCTTTGCGTGTGCTCGTAGGGCAACACAGCACTGGCACCTAGGGGTAGGGCGGCACCGGTGGCGATCTCGACGGCCTGTCCGGGGGCAAGGTCCATGTCCTGGTCGGCGGCATCGGCGAGGAGCCTGCCGACGATGGTCCAGCGTTGGGTGTCGAGGCCGCAGACGGCGAAGCCGTCCATGGCCGAGGCGTCGAAGGCCGGCATGGCGCTCAGCGCGGTGAGCGGTCGGGCGAGGCGCTCTCCCAGCGCGTCCGGAAGCGCCACCCGCACAGCGGGGCACGGCAAGGCCGCGGAGTATGCGTATGCGCGCGCCTGGTCCCAGGACACGACGGACGACTGGTGGTGAGTTTCGCGGTGCTCGTGGTGGGGGGCATCGTGCCCGCTGCGATCGGCGGACGTGGAACTGTGCGTCACGATGGGCCGGATGTGATCGGTTCGGCCTTGGTGGGTGCCCTTGGTCAACTGTTCAGCCCCCGATGGCCGACATCGTGCGGGCGGGTTGCTCGAAGGCGTCTCCGTCGATGGCGCCGCCCGCTTGCTTGCCCCACATGGCGGTCCGCCACCGGGTGGCGATCTCCTCGTCCGTAGCGCCTGAGCGCAGGGGGCCACGTAGGTCGGACTCCGTGCGGGAGAAGAGGCAGGCCCGCACCTGCCCGTCTGCGGTCAGTCGTGTACGGTCGCACGCCTGGCAGAACGGCGCGGTGACGCTGGCGATGACACCGACACGGGCAGGCCCGCCGTCGACCAGCCAGGTCTGGGCGGGGGCGCTGCCTCGGACGTCTTGCGGTTGCGGCGTCAACCCGAAGTCGGCGCGGAGGCGTTCGAGGATCTCCTCAGCGGTGATCATGCCGTCCCGGGTCCAGGCGCGGTCGCCGTCCAGCGGCATCTGCTCGATGAACCGAAGCTCGTACCCCCGGGCCAGGCACCAGCGCAGCAGTTCGGGCCCTTCATGATCGTTGATCCCGCGCATGAGCACCGAGTTGATCTTGATCGGCGTCATGCCCGCGGCGTCGGCGGCCGCCAGACCTGCCAGCACGTCGGCATGCCGGTGCCGTCGCGTCAGACGGTGAAAGACTGCGGCGTCCAACGTGTCGAGGGACACGTTGATCCGGTCGAGGCCGGCACGACGGAGCGGGTCGGCCAGCGTCTCGAGGCCGACGGCGTTGGTGGTGAGGGCGATCTCCGGACGGGGCCGCAGGTCGGCGACGGCCGCGAGGATGCCCCGCAACCCGGGGCGCAGCAGAGGTTCGCCGCCGGTGAAGCGGACCTCGCGCACGCCCAGGTGCTCGACAGCGATGCTCACCAGCCGCACCACCTCTTCATCGGTCAGTACCGACTCGGACGGAAGCCATGCCAGGCCGTCGGCCGGCATGCAGTAGGTGCAGCGAAGGTTGCAGCGGTCGGTCAGTGAGACACGCAGATCGGTCGCCACCCGTCCATGACTGTCCCGGAGCATCGTTCAGGATCCCGTCTCGTCGCGCTGGGCGATCAGGGGGTGGTCGCGGTCGAGAGGACCATGCTGCGCGGCTCCGCCGGGCGCGGTGTCGAACACCTCGGCGTTGGCCTTCGTATACGCCGTCCATTCGATCGGCAGGTCCTCCTCGAGGAAGATCGCTTCGACCGGGCAGACGGGCTCGCAGGCGCCGCAGTCGACGCATTCGTCCGGGTTGATGTACAGCGACCGGGGGCCTTCGTAGATGCAGTCCACGGGGCATTCTTCGATGCACGCCTTGTCCTTGACGTCGACGCACGGTTCGGCGATGACATAGGTCACGGGTGGCTCCTGAGACGAGGGAATGAGCGGAGAAGGGCTTGGGTCAGGTGGTGGTCCACGTGTCGCTGCCGGCCAGGAGTGCGCCGAGGTGGCCGCGCCCCTGTTCGATCTCTGCGCGCTCCAGCTGTTGTGCCATCAGCGTGTCGTACACCGTCGTCGTACCGAGCGCAGAACGCCGATCGGGGTGTGGTGGAGCGTCGCGGCGTTCGTGAGGCGGGTGAGCGCAAAGGCCGTTACCGGGTTGGGGTCGTAGGCGTCATGGACGATGACGTCGTCTTCGTTGGCAGAGGTGACGTGTCCACGGAAGACGCCCTGGTCGGTACCGAAGCGGCCGCACGTGAGCCGGGGTGCTCACGTGGCACGGTCGTTCTCCTCGGGTGTGCCGCGTGCCCGCGGAGTCGTGCAGCGAGGTCCGCGGACGTGTTGGCCTGTCGTGGGTGGGGGTCAGGCGGGGAGAGCCTCGATGCGGGCGGGCACGTGCTTGTGCCAGGGGACGCCGGCGATGGGGTCGCGCCTGCGCAGGTCGGTGAGGGTGTTGAGGGCGACGCCGGTGCGTTCGGTCCCGCCGTCGCCGGTGGGCAGATCGAGACCGAAACCGTTGGGCAGGGCGGCGTGTCCGGCCTGCATGCGGTCGTCGATCTCGACGGTGGCGTTCGCGGTGCCGCGCTCGGTGGTGATCCGGGCGAGCGCCCCGTTGTCGAGTCCGAGCTGCTCGGCGTCGTGCGGGCTGATGCGCAGGGTGCCGCCCTTGTCACGCAGGCGCCAGGTGGTGTCGCGGATGATGGTGTTCGCGGTGAACGCACGCCGCTGGCCGGCGGCCAGGACGATCGGGAACTCCTCGGTGGTGTGCACGGCCGCAGTGGTGTCCAGGCCGGCGTGCAGGTCGAGCAGTTCGGGGATGGGCAGCGGGATGCGGTGGCCGGGATGCGGCACGTAGCCCCAGGCGTCGTCGTACTCGTCCTCGGTGAAGATGACTCCGGAACGACCCTTGAGGATCGCTTCGAACAGGGCTTCCGCGTCGGCGTGCCCGGCGCGACGCATGGCCTTGGGATAGTCCTTGGCGATGCGCTGGCAGAGCGCCCACAGCACCGCGGCGGAGCGGGCACCATTGGGCAAGGTGGGGCCGAGGGTTTCGTAGAGGAGATACGGGGCCAGCTTGACGGTGCTCTTGTCGAGAACCGCCAGGGCGGCGAACGCGAGTTTGTACGGGGTGCGGCCGAGGCGGGCCGCGGCGCGCAGCAGGGAGAGGCGACTACGGGGGACGGCGCCGAGTTCCCGGATCAGGCGGGCGTAGATCTCGGGTTCGGTCAGCGTGCCGGGCAGCGGGTCGAGCACGGGGGCCCGCAGGTGGAAGGTGTTGTGCGGGAACTCGAAGGTGAAGAAGGTCGCTTCCCACTTCTCGTACTGGGACGCGGCAGGCAGCACGTAGTCGGCCCGGTGCCCGGTCTCGGTCAGCGCGATGTCGATGACGACGACCAGGTCGAGCTTGTCGAGGGCCTTGGCGAAGGCGGCGGAGTCGGCGAGGGAGTGCGCCGGGTTGGAGGACTCGATGACCATCGCCCGGAACCGGTCGGGATGGTCGTTGAGGATCTCCTCGGCGATGACGTTGCAGGGCACCAGGCCGCCGGGCATCCGCGCGCCGGTGACAGGGGTGCGGCGCGGGCGGGTGCTGTAGCGGGCGAGCGGTACGACCCACGAGTGCGGCTGCATCGCGCCCTGCTTGGCGAAGTTGCCGGTCAACAGCCAGATCAGCTTGTTGAGGTAGGAGACGAGAGTGCTGTTGGGGCCCTGCTGAACGCCCAGGTCCTCGTACGTGGAGACACTGGAGGCGGCTGCGATCCGGCGGGCCGTCGTGCGCAGGAGTTCCTCGTCGAGTCCGCATGTGGCGGCACAGCGAGCCACGTCCACAGCTTTCAGCTGCTCGAGCACTGTTGCCGCCCCGGTCGTGTGGGTGTCGAGGAAGGCGTGGTCGACGAGGTTCTCCTGGACCAGGACGCCGAGGATGCCGGACAGGCACCAGGCGTCGGTTCCGGGCCTCAGCTGCAGGTGGATGTCGGCGAGGTCGGCGGTCTCGGTCCGCACCGGATCAATGACGATCATGGTGCGGGCGGGGTCCTTGGCGATGTCTTTGAGCACGGTGCGGGCCCGGGAGACCCCGTGGGTCTGCCAGGGGTTCTTGCCGATGAAGATCGAGACCTCGGCGTTCTCGAAGTCCCCGACGGTGTGACTGCCGGTCAGATGGGCGTCGACGAACCCTTCGCCGGTCTTCTCCTGGGCCAGGGGGTTGGAGCGGTAGCGAGCGCCTAGGGCGCCCATGAGGGCGCCGCTGTAGGCGCCTCCGAGGTGGTTGCCCTGGCCTCCGCCGCCGTAGAAGAAGATCGACTTGCCGCCGTGGGTGTCGCGCACCGACTTGAGGCGGGCGGAGATCTCGCGCACCGCGGTGTCCCAGTCGATGGGGGTGAAGCTGCCGTCTGCCTCTCGGCGCAGCGGCGTGGTCAGGCGTTCCACACCATTTTGGTAGTGGTCGAGACGCAGGGCCTTGTTGCAGGTGTAGCCGCTGGTGGCGACATGTTCCTTGTCGCCGCGGATTTTTGCGAAACGGCGGCCGTCGGTCTGGATCTGGATGCCGCAGTTGTTCTCGCACAGAATGCACGCGGTCTTGTGCCAACTGGCAGTGTCGGCCTGGTCAGTCATGTGATTCCTCCTCGTCAACACCGCCAACCGTCTTGGCGCGGGCGCCCGCCGCCCGGGACGGGGCGGCGGCGGGTAGGGACGTGCGGACCGTGAGGTCAGCCCATGGGATTGGTGGTGTCGCGCAGCGTGGCCAGGGCCGGGGCGTACATGCGGGCCTTGATGGTGCCGAGGGTGTCGCCGGCCTTGTTCACCTGCGCCTGGGCGAACTCGATCGCGGTGGAGCGCACGGCGTCCTCACTGACCGCCTGGTCGACGATGCCGACGGCCGCGGCGTCGGCGCCGCCGTAGCGGCGGGCGGTGAGCATGGCCGCATGGGCGGTCTGCGGCGACAGCCGGGACTGGATCAGGGCGGCCATGCCGGGGGTGAAGGGGATGTTGATCTCCGCTTCGGGCAGGCACCAGTAGCCGCGGTCGGCGCGCATCACACGGAAGTCGTGGGCGAGGGAGAACATCGCGCCGGCGGCGAAGGTGTGCCCCTGCAGCGCGGCCACCGTGATGACCGGCAGCGACAGCATCCGCGCGAACAGTTCATGGACCGAGATGACGTAGTCCTGGTGCTGGTCGGCGTGGGCGAACAGCCACTCCAGGTCGAGGCCGTTGGAGTAGAACTTGCCGGTGGCGGCGGTGACCAGGGCGCGCGGGCCCTCCGCCTTCTCGACCTCGTCGAGGGCGGCGTTGACGGCGTTGATCCAGTCGGGGTGGAAGCGGTTCTCGTCGTCCCCGAGGTCGAGTACGAAGACGCTTTCCTGACGGTCGAGAGTGGGCATGGGGTCCTCCTGGGTGCGGTGGGATGGATATGCGTCACGCCGATGGCACGTGGCGCGGCTCAGGGACGGCGCGGCAGGGTGAGGGCGAGCAGCTCGTGGATCTCGGCTGCGGCTGCCTCGAGATGGGCGGTGCTCTCTTCGGCCCGGCACATGATCACCGCGCCTTCGACCGCGGCGATGATGAACGCGGCCAGTCGTTTGCTGCGCTCCTCCGGCAGACCGTTTTTCAGGAACAGGCCGGCGAGGGCCTCCTGCCAACGGGAGAACACGGCCGCCGCCGAGCGGGCCAGCTGCGGCGCGTCATCATTGGTCTCCACGGCCACCGCCACGATCGGACAGCCGCTGCGGAAGTCGCTGTCGACGAGCCGTTGACGCCAGAGCCCGAAGAACGCGTCGATCGCCGCCAGCGCATCATCGGCCTGCATCGCGGCGTCGATCAGCCCCGCGATGAAGTCACCCGCGAGCGCGACCGCCTCATTGATGAGCTGCGCCCGCCCGTCGGGGAAGTGGTAGTAGACCGAGCCGCGCGGGGCGTCGCTGTGAGCGAGTACCCGGTCGATACTCGTGGCGCTGGCCCCGTACTCGCTCAGCAGCGCGGCGGCGCTGAGCACCATGCGGTCCCGGCTGCCGCCCTTGCGTGGGGTCACGCCGCCATCACCTCGCGGATTGCGAGCTGTGCGGGCGCACCCGTGGCGCGTGCCCGTTCGAACATGCCCGGTGTCCTTTCCTGCCTACGGCGAAGCATCAAGCAACGCATCTACCATTCAGTAACTTAAGGGGGATGGCATAGAACATGCAAGAGGGTGCGACGCTCTCCGTGAGCGCGAACGCTCTGGCGAGGCGCGCAGGCCCGTAGTTGCAGGCGTCTCGGGCTCGGGCGGGTCGTGGCCGGGGCGGGCGTCGGCCGTGCACTGTGCCTCACCGTGCCATCAGGGCAACAACACATGGGCGAAGCATCTGCTGCCGCCGAACCCGCTGGTGACAGCCGTGCCGGTCGACCGTTACGGCCGTGATCGCTGCCGGGCGGCGAGGTAGGGCGCCCGGCAGGAGGAGATGCTGGCGGCCCTGCGGGGGCTGTGGGGCGGGGAGTTGGGTGATCTGTTCATCGAGCAGGGTGGCCAGCGCCGGTGGGAGCAGGACCGGGTGTCGGTCAAGGGTGAGGTAGGCGGTCTCGGCTTCCCGGTGGAACTGGTCGGTGGTGAGTTCGACGATCCGGGTCAGGGGCAGGGCGTAGAGGCGGACCAGGGCGCCGATGATGCGTACGGGCAGGGGGGAAGGCCGGTGTCGGTAAGGCAGCGCCGCAGTTCGGCCTGGTGGGTTGCTTCGTCCTGGAAGGTGCCGGGGAGCTGCCTCGGCCGGTGGTGGATCTCCAGGTCACGGACGATGTGACGGGCGTGGACCCAGCGGACGAACGGGATGAGACGAGTGCGCCGAGTCGGATGCGTGCTCGCCCAATTGTCCAGGTGCGCTTGTGCCAGGTCCCAGATGCGCAGGTCGTGGGCGTCGAGCCAGGCGAGGAAGCGGATGGTGACGCGGATGTCGGTGCAGTCGCCCTTGTAGGCACTCAGGCTGTAGCGGCCGCGGGCCGCCCGCCGCCGGGTGTCTTTGACAATGCCCCACTCGGCGAAGGGTCGCACCAGGGTGACGTGGTGAGGAGGGAGTTGGGCGGGCTTGGCGGCCAGCCAGGTCTCCAGCCCTGCGAGGTTCTCCTGCCGTGGTGGCAGCACGCCGGCCGTGACCAGCAGTCCGCGGACGTAGGAGGTGTTCGCGTCCGGCGGGAGCGTGTCCAGGGCGTGGTGCGTGAGTGCGTCCGGGGACTGGGCCAGGCGGGCCAGCAGCCGCGCGGCGGGGCTGCGGCGGATCCACTCCAGGACCGGGTAGTGGTTGGTGACGTCGGCCAGGACGGCCTCCAGCGGCGCAAGGCCGACGGGGACGTTGCCGCTGGAGTCGGTGAGGAGGTCGTGCACCTTGTGCGCGGCGAACATCCTGGGCACCGGCCGTCCGGCCGCAGGTCCGCGCTGACCTGGCCCGTCGCGCATGCCCCGACGACACCGCCGGGGGTATCACCCTGGGCGCAGCAAGTCGCGCACAGCCTCGACTCGCCGTCATCCGTGATCCCGACCAGAATCCGCGCGGCGGCGCACCCGGCACAGGGCGAGGGGGAAGCCCGCCTGCGGCGGTAGCAGGCGGAGCACACGGGCCCCAGCGGCCAGAAGATCTTGACCGACCGTAGACGCACGCAGATTCCGCAGGCGCGAAGAGGCCGGGGAATGCACGTGTCGCAGTGGAAGGCGCCCCGGCCACCGTCGATGTGGTTGCCGGCCCGAACACGGCCGCACACACTGCACTCCTTGCGCGGATGCGTCTGAAACAACATCGATGCATCTGATCCTTGTTGGCAGGTCACCGTTACGAGTGATCTCGCGACTGTCGAACTGCCAGAGCTTTGACCAGCGTGATTGGTACACGAGCCATGTCGTAGCGTGTTGCAGCTGATGCAATTCCTCCTGTTTCCGGTGATCATCCAGCCGGGCAACGGCGGCTACCAGCCTCAGCAGGCGCACCAGGCGACAGCCCAGCGGGCGCGGGGCGGCCCGCCCGTGCCCCCGCGCGCGGGTGGATTGTCGGGAGGCGCCGTAGGGGAGGAGATCATCGAGCCGGCGGCCAGATCCGGCTGCCGAGGATGACGGAGCGCGGGCACGTCGACCTGCTGATGTCCGAGGACGGCAGGCGCACCGCACGGAGGACCTGGCGGAGTCAGCTCGTTGGCGCCCCCTCCTGGCGTGAGGTGCGTCCTCCGGCAACGATGCTCCGCAGACCAAGCGCAACGCCGCTGTTGCGGCCGATCTCGCCTCGCCGTCGAAGTGATTGACGAGGACGGGGGTGGAGTCGAACTGCGGTCGGTCACCGAGGACGCCGTCGAAGATCTCCCGGCACACCGGCACCAGGCCGGGGATTCCCCTACGGGCTGCCTACCGATCCGAAGGAGGCCACCAGGCACGGGCCGCACGTCCCGCTTTCGTCGAGTGGCCACTGCGGACCGAACGGGGGGAGCCTGAGGGGAGGAGATCCGTGTCCCCCGGCAGCGGATTCTCTCGCCGAGAAGGCTGCCGCCAGGTCGGGTGAGCGGTCGATGGGAGGAAGCCATGAGGGTCGGAGTGCTGACGGGCGGCGGTGACTGTCCCGGCCTCAACGCTGTGATCCGCAGCGTCGTCCGCAAAGGCGTCCAGGAGTACGCCTTCGACTTCGTCGGTCTGCGAGACGGCTGGCTCGGCGCGCTCCAGGGCAATGTGGTGCCGCTCGACATCTCCAGCGTGCGCGGAATCCTCCCCCGCGGCGGAACGATCCTCGGTTCCTCCCGTACCAATCCGTTCAAGCACGAGGACGGGCTGCGGCGCGTGCAGGACACCCTCGCCGATCACGAGGTGGACGCGCTCGTCGTGATCGGCGGCGAGGACACGCTCGGTGTGGCCACCGAGTTGAGCCGTCAGGGGGTGAACCTGGTCGGGGTACCGAAGACCATCGACAACGATGTTTCCGGAACCGATTACACCTTCGGCTTCGACACCGCCGTCGGCATCGCGACCGAGGCCATCGACCGCCTCCACACCACTGCCGAATCGCATATGCGCACCCTGGTGGTCGAGGTGATGGGGCGGCACTCCGGCTGGATCGCGATGCAGGCCGGCATCGCGGGCGGCGCCAACGTGATCCTCATCCCGGAGCAGCCGTTCGACATCGAGCAGGTCTGTGGGTGGGTGCGGAGCCGGTTCAAGATCAACTATGCGCCGATCGTCGTGGTGGCCGAGGGGGCCGTCCCCCACGAGGGACAGATGATGCTCAAGGATCAGACGCTTGACGAATTCGGTCATGTACGACTGTCCGGCATCGGCGAGTGGCTTGCCCAGGAGATCTCGGCACGCACCGGCACGGACGCCCGCACCACGGTCCTGGGCCACATCCAGCGCGGCGGTACGCCGAGCGCTTTCGACCGGTGGCTGGCCACGCGCTTCGGGCTGCACGCCGTTGACGCGGTCAAGGACGGAGACTTCGGCGTGATGGTGGCCCTGCACGGCACGAACATCGTCCGCATCCCCCTCGCCGATGCCACGGAAAAGACCAAGCGGGTCGATCGGTCGCTGTACGACGAGTTCGAGGTGTTCTTCGGCTGACTGCCCCGGCACCTGCTACCGGAACGCCACCAGACCTGCCGATCCGCCCTCAGCGGTTGTGCGGAACGACCACCACCGGGCAGCGGGTGTGGTGCAGCACGGCGTGAGTGACGGGCCCCAGTCTGCCCTCGACCGCCTGTGGATCGGTACGGCGGCCCACGACGAGCAGCTCCGCGCCGCGTGACGTGTTCAGGAGCGCTTCGGCGGGGTGCAGCAGCATGACGTCGGGACGGACCGTCACCTGCGGATACTTCTCCTGCCACGCGCGCAGGGCGTCGGAGAGCCGCAAGACCTCCTGGTCCTCCCACATGGCGCGGTCCTCCTCGGTCACCGCCAATGTCCGGGGAGACACGGCGTCGGCGGGAAAGGCCCATGCCTGGACCACCCGCAGACGTGCTCCCCGTGCCTCGGCTGCCGAGAACGCGAAGTCCGCCACCTCACCGACCGGGCGATGAGCATCGAACCCCGCGACTACCTGGTCGGTGCCGTGTGTCGCGTGTGTCCCTTCTCCGAATGCGCCGGCGTGCCCTTGGGGCACCAATACGACGGGGCAAGGGGCTGCCATCGCCATCCGCAAGGCCACCGAGCCGACCACGAGGCCGTCGAAGCCGCCCGTCCCCCGCGTACCGACGACGAGGAGCCCGGCAGTGCGTGCGGCGGAGAGGAGTGCCGAGGCCGGGGCGTCATCGGCCTGCTCGCCTCGTATCTCGAGGTCCGGGTAGCGGTCGCTCAGGTCGGTGACCGTCCGCCGGAGTATCCGCTCACCCATGTGGCGCAGCCTGTCCACGGCCGGGACCGGCACGGCGGTGCCCGGCAGCGGAGGGGAGGCATGGATCAAGCGCAGTGGAACGCCACGCAGCGAAGCCTCTCGCGCCGCCCAGACGGCCGCCGCCGAACTGTCTGCGGACCCGTCGACTCCCGCCAGCACAGGGTGACTCATCGCGTCCTCCTTCGCCTGGCGTGCACCTCGGCAGGACCCGCACGGCCCGTGTTGCCCCTGTTCCACTGTTCCATGGCAGGACCGTTCCGGCGTCCGCACCGGAGGTGGAGCGGGTCCTGCTTGCCGCGGGAGCGGCGCGGGGCCCAGGTCCAGTCTGTCGACAGCTCGCCTCCCACAGACGCTGGAAATGCCCGTGCTCCTCCCCTCAGACAGAGATCGTCCGGATTCTGCCCGCCACCGGTCCGAACGAGCTGCATGTGGCCCTGGCCGGTGACCTGGACTACGAGGTCGCGGACTCACGGTCCTGTTGCAGATCCACCGCAACGCCGGCGGGAACGGCATCCTGTTCTCGACAACACCGGCCCGGCGCTGCGACGTCTGCTCCCCCTCACCGGCACCCACGAGCACCTGACGACCCCGGGCGCCGGACTCTCCGATGGTGCCGAAGCCGCTTCGGAGAACTGAACAGCACCCCCGCGCCGCGAACTCGCAAGGCCCCGAGCGTGCGCCGCCAAGAACGGGGTAGACGCCGCTGCGTCGGCCCGGGCCGACGATCGCAGAGGTCGCCCGACTGGGAGAACAGATCATGACGACAACCGTGCACGCTGTCGCTGAGACCACCACAGGCCTGCCGGACATAGCGGACCCCTCGAAGGTGGCGCCCCAGGACGCGCGGGAGTTGTCGAAGCTGTTCTTCGGCCAGCTCGCCGTACTGGAAGAGGGCACGCCCGAGTACCAGTACGCGCGCAACACACTGATCGAGATGAACATGTCCCTCGTCCGCTACGCCGCCGGCCGGTTCCGCAGCCGCGGTCCGGGCGAGATGGAGGACATCGTCCAGGTCGGCATGATCGGTCTGATCAAGGCCATCGACCGGTTCGAGCTGACCCGTGAGGTCGAGTTCACCTCCTTCGCGGTGCCCTACATCGTCGGAGAGATCAAGCGGTTCTTCCGCGACACCTCCTGGGCCGTGCACGTGCCCCGGCGCCTGCAGGAGGCGCGTGCCCAGCTGACCCGCGCCACCGAGGAACTCCGCAGCAGGCTGGGCCGCACGCCGACCACCAAGGAACTGGCCGAACTGATGTGCCTGCCGGAAGAGGAGGTCCGCGAGGCCCGTCTGGCGTCCAACGGCTACAACTCCGCCTCCCTGGACGCGGCCATCAGCACCGGCCAGGACGGCGAAACGGTCCTCGCCGACTTCATCGGCACCGAGGACACCGCCCTCGAACTCGTCGAGGACTTCCACGCCCTGGCCCCGATGATCGCCGAACTCGACGAACGCGACCGGCAGATCCTTCACTGGCGCTTCGTCGAGGAACTCACCCAGAAGGAGATCGGCGAACGCCTCGGCTGCTCGCAGATGCACGTCTCGCGCCTGACCGCCCGCCTCCTGGCCCGCCTGCGCGACGGCATGCTCACCAACGCCTGAGCTTCAGCGTGCCCAGTCGTATGCGCGGCAGGGGAGGATCCCGGCCGAGGAGGACATTTAGTGGAGCAAGCGTCAGTACGGGCGGTGGGCTGGGCCCGCTCGATGCCGATGAGTGCCGGTCCCAGGGCGGCGCGCGGCTGGGCGCGCGAGCATCTGGAGACCCTCGCGACCGCCTTGGCGGCCGGGGCATGTTCCTCGTCGACGCCCTCGCCGACGACTGGGAGGCCCGCCCCTGTCCCTATGGAAAGTCAGTCACCGCCTGCTTCTGCCTGCCACCCGCGGCGGAGGACACCCGCGGTCAGCCCGCGCTGACGGACCATCCGGAGCACGCAGAGTGAGCGGACAACAGGACGGCGACGGCCGAGGGGTAGGAATGACCAGCACTCAGGACATGACGGAGCCCGCGGATCGCATGGGCCGCGGCAGCACCCCTGACGAGAGAGCGGTGCGGATACGGCGCCGGCTGGAACGCCTCATCGGCATCGCGGCCACCGAGGGAAACGCGCTGGTGGCCCTTCGCAACGGTGACGAGATCTTCCCGGCGATGCTCGACGCCATCCGCTCCGCCCGGCACACGGTGGACATGATGACGTTCGTGTACTGGAAGGGCGACATCGCTCGCGAGTTCGCGCACGCACTGGCGGAACGGGCCCGGGCCGGGATCCGGGTGCGGCTGCTGCTGGACGGCTTCGGCAGCCGGCTGATCGACAAGGACTTGCTGACGGAGATGGGCCGGGCGGGCGTGCAGGTGGCCTGGTTCCGCAAGCCGCTGTACCTGTCACCGCTCAAGCAGAATCACCGCTGCCACCGCAAGGTGCTGGTCGTGGACGAGCAGGTGGCGTTCACCGGCGGTGTGGGCATCGCCGAGGAGTGGTGCGGCGATGCCCGCAATCCACAGGAATGGCGGGACACCCACATTCAGGTACGCGGGCCGGCCGTGGACGGCATCGCGGCCGCGTTCGCACAGAACTGGGCCGAATGCCACGACGAACTCTTCGACAACCGCGACCGGTTTACCAGCCACCGCCCGCAGGGCGAGGCGGTCGTGCAGGTGGTGCGCGGTTCGGCCAGCTTCGGCTGGCAGGACATGCAGACCCTGATCCGAGTGATGATCGAGTCGGCTGAGGAGCGACTCCGGCTGGCCACCGCCTACTTCTCCCCGGACGGCTACTTCATCGAGCTGCTGTGCGCCGCTGCCCGGCGCGGGGTGGACGTGGAGATCCTGCTGCCCGGACCGCACACCGACAAGCGGGTCTGCCAACTGGCCGGACAACACTTCTACGAGGATCTGCTTGCCTGCGGGGTCAAGATCTACCAGTACCAGCCGACCATGATGCACGCCAAGGTCATCACCGTGGACCGCACGGCATCCCTTGTCGGGTCGACCAACTTCAACCGGCGCTCCCTCGACCACGACGAGGAAGTCATGCTCGCCGTCTTGGACGATGACTTCACCGCAACCATCGATGCCCATTTCGAGGCGGACATCGCTGCCAGTGAACGGATGCGGGCCGGGCAGTGGAGAAAGCGCTCCGTACTGCAACGGGCCCGCGAAGCTGCTGTCCGGTCCGTTCGCCGCTACCTCTAGCTGCCGCTGAAGCTCGGGAGCCAGCGCTTCGTCCGGGTCGGCAACCTCGTCTCGGCGAGTAATCCTGGTAGGGCCTGTTCCATTGGCCTCCCAACGGTCGGAATCGAGGCTGATCAGCTGTGCCATTGGCGCACTCATTGGCTCGACAGTTGAGCCAGTGGGCCCCCAGGTGGTTATCTATGCCCTATCCATGTACTTGCGGCGCCGCGTAGCGCTGGACGGCGACGAGGCCGGTCCAGACCGCGGTGCCTTCGTCTTGCCTGCCTGTCGTCCGCCACCCCGGACGAACGTGGGTGGGGCGCGTACCACTGCAAGGGGGGCGGCGCACCGCCGTGAAGAGGATGTTCGTGGCTCCGGACCCAGGGCGCTTGAGGCTGCGGAACGCGACCCGCGCGGTCATCGGTGTCTCCGCCGCCGTCGCCGTTTCCGAGCTCTGCGGGCTGTCGCTCACCGCATCGATCACCGCAGGACTCGCGGCACTGCTCGCCCTCTTCACGGTCACCGATGCGACCGTCCGTGACCAGCGGATCACCACCGCCCTGCTTCCCATCGCGGGATTCCCCGTGCTGGCGCTTGCCACCGCATTGCACGGCATCACCTCGGCCCGTGACGCCGCGTTCCTGGCCGTCGTCTTCTGTGGGGTCTATGCCCGCCGCTGGGGCCCGCGGGGCCATGCGCTCGGGATCTTCGCGTTCATGAACTTCTTCATCACGCAGTTCCTGCACGCGGTTCCCGCTCAGTTGCCCGAGCTGTACACCGCTGTGGGCCTGGCCCTCTCCACGGCCGGCGCCACGCGCTTCGTGCTCTGGCCCATCGAGCGTCACACCCCACCTGCGGCAACCCCGCCGGCCCTGCCCGGCCGCGGGTTGGCGCGGCCCACCACCCGGCAAGCCTTCCAGGCCACTGCTGCCTCGACTCTCGCGCTTCTGGTCGGACAGCTGCTCTCCGAGGAGCGCTGGTACTGGGCCGTCGGTACTGTCTGGTGGATCTTCGTCAACACGGCTTCTCGCGGCGAAACCCTGGTCCGCGGTTTCCGCCGGGTCTTCGGAACCGTGATCGGCATCGCCATCGGTTTGCTGGTCGCCATCCCGCTGCATGGCGCGCCCGCGCCCACCGCCGCCCTGGTCGCCGTCTGCGTCTTCGGCATCTTCTACACCGCCGCCGTCTCCTACTCATGGATGATGCTGGCGGTGACGGTGATGGTCAGCTTGCTGTACGGCCTGCTGGGCGTGCTGGACCCCAGCCTGCTCGAGCTCCGTCTTGCGGAGACCGGTGTGGGCGCGCTGTGTGCCGCGCTGGCCGTGGCTCTCGTCTTGCCGGTCACCACGCACGCCACGAACGATGCCTGGATCCGGCGGGCACTGCACTGCGTCCACGCTGCCACGGCCGAAGCGACCGCTCGCCTCGCTGGAGATCCGAAGGGCGACCCTGCCCCGCACGCCGCCGAACTGGAACTGCTGCTCGGCCGGGTACGGATGGCTCTTGCCCCGTTGATGCACCCTTTGGCCCCCTTCCGCGCCCGGAAAGCCCGTGCCCGCCAGGTCATCGAGCTGCTCGACGACTGCGCACGCGAAGTGCGGGGTCTGGTGTCCATTGCCGCTGATCCTGTCGCGTCGCACGACGCCCGTCTGGCCGCCGCCTGCTGGCGCGTCGAGGGAGCGGTGGCAGCACTCACTGTCAGCGACCTGGGGGGCAGGCGAGTGGCGTCCGTCGGCGGCGAGATGCCTCAGCAGGACGAGATGGAGTCGGCCCTCGTACATCTGCGGGGCTTGGAGAAGGCTCTGTCGGAGCTGGCCATGCCGCTCGGGTCCTCTCCGCGCCCTCCGCTTGTCCCTTCCTGAACGGTGCTCCGCGCGACCGCTGGCCAGCGCCCCGCTCTGCCAACCCTCCGCCGAGACGGGCGTCGGGGCGCTCGGCGCCGCACTCGCCGTGATCCTCGTCCTGCCCGTCACCACCCACAGCGTCACCGACGCCTGGATCCAGCGGGCCCTGCGCGGCGGGCGCGGCATGTGCTCGCCCTCCTCGACGACTGCGCCCGGGAGGTCCGCGGCCTGGTCGCCGTCGCCGCCGACCCGGGGGCCTCCCACGACGCCCGCCTGGGCACCGCCTGCCCGGCGCGTGGAGGCCGCGGTCCAGGCGCTCACCCAGGGCGGCGACGTCCTGGTCCAGCCGGACGGACCGTCCGCGACGGAGCCGGTCCTGGCTCATCTGCACGGCCTGGAACGGGCCCTCGCTTAGCTCGCCAGGCCGCTGCGGACACCGCGGGCTCCCCGTTGGTCGGCGCCTGAGCGACTCGTCGGCACCTGAGCGACGAGCCGCCGCACCCTCTTGACCCGTTGGTCTAGACCGCGCATGATCGACCGCGCGGTCATTCCGGACGGCTCAGGGACGAAAGGGCACAGCGATGGCGGACGGCAGCAGGCGGCGGGCGTTCATCGGGTCGTTCACGGCGGCCGGCGGCCCCGGCGTCGTGACGGCGGCCGTCGATGCCGACAGCGGCGCGCTGACCTTCCTGAGCAGCGTGAACGTCGTCCCCGACCCGGCCTACCTCGCCCTCGCGTCCGACGGGGACACGCTGTACGCGGTCAGTGAGACGGCAGCGGGCGCGGTGGCCGCGTACCGCGTGACGGGGGACAAGCCCGAGCCGGCCGGACCGCCCGTGCCGGTCGACGCCGGCGGGCCGACCCACCTCGGTCTGTACGCCGGACACGTCCTGACCGCCAACTACGGCTCGGGCAGTGTCACCGCCGTCCCCGTCCGGCCCGATGGCACGCTCGCGAGGTCCGCCTCCGGCGTGCTCCAGCACACCGGAGGGGGACCGCACACCCCGCGCCAGCTCGGGCCGCACGCCCACCAGGTGCAGCCCGACCCGAGCGGGCGCTGGGCCGTCAGCGTCGATCTCGGCACCGACTCGGTGCGGGTGTGCACGCTGGCCGACGGTGCCCCGGTCCTGCACCGGGAGACCGCCCTGCGGCCCGGCTCCGGGCCCCGCCACCTGGCCTTCCACCCGGACGGCTCGTACGCCTACGTCGTCAACGAACTCAGCCCCTCCGTCACCGTCTGCCGCTGGGACGCGGCGGAAGGCGTGCTGACACCGCTGACCGAGGCCCCGGTCCTGCCGGGCGCACCGGCGCGCGACGCCTACCCCTCGGGGATCGCCACCTCACCCGACGGCCGCTTCGTATGGACCGCCACCCGAGGCGAGGACGTCCTGTCCGTGTTCGCCGTCGAGGGGGAGGACCTGCACCTGGTCACAACGGTGCCCTGCGGCGGCCACTGGCCACGCGCCCTGACCGCGTCCGACGGCTTCCTGTACGTGGCCAACGAACGCTCAGGCGATGTGACCTGGTTCGCCACCGACCCGCGCACGGGCGTCCCGCGACGAGGGGGCTCGATGAGGGTGACGGCGGCGTCGTGCGTGGTCATCGGCTGATCGACACCCCTACGGCGAAGGCCCGCCCCGAACCGGAGCGGGCCCACTCAGTCATGCACAGGGCGCGTCAGCGTGCCGGCGTCTGCTGAACCTGCTGCGGCGTGATGCCCAACGCCGTCGTGTACTTCGCCAGCGCCAGCTTCCCGATCGCCGGGTACGGCCCGAGCGACTCCGCCGCGGAGCAGCCCGCCTCCTTGGCCGCCTCCTCGACCAGACCCGGCTCGATCTCCGGGCCGATCAGATACGGCGCGAGGGCCAGCTGCTGTGAGCCCGAGGAGCGGAGCTGCTCGGCGACGGACGCGATGGAGCCCTCCTGGTCCAGGGCCGCGGCCATGACCGGCACCGCCAGGCGCGCGGCCAGCAGCATGCCGGTGATCCCGGCCGCCTGCACGGCCTCGTCACCGCCCACGGAGGCCAGGATGATGCCGTCCGCGGCGGTCGCCACGGTGAACAGGCGGGCGCGGTCCGCGCGGGCCAGACCGGCCTCGGAGAGCCGCACGTGCAGCGCCTCGGCGAGCAGCGGGTGCGGGCCGAGGACATCGGTCAGCTCCGCGGCGATATGGCTCTCCATGACGGCCTGGCGGACTCGGCGCAGCAGCGCGCTGTCCGGGCCGGCGAGCAGCGGCACGACGACGGCGACGGGCCCGTCGGGCTCCCGGACGTCCATGCCGGCGGCACGCGCCTGCTCGAAGCGTGCGGTGCGCTCCTCGGCGGCGTGCGCGAGCACGGCCTGGAGCGTGAAGAACTCCGCGTTGTCCCCGTCGAGGTACCCGATCCGGGCGTCGAGGCCGGGCAGCTCGGAGCGGGCGATGCTCACGACCTCCTCGGCGAGGCTGCGCGTGGCGCTACTGGGCGTGCCCGGCACGGCGAGGACGAGCGCGGGCGCGCCCTCGGGAGCCACCAGCGGCTCGGGGCGGCGGTGCCGTCCCGGCTGGCGGGGTCGCGGCATTCGTACTGGCAGGCCGGACTCGGGTCCAGTGGGGGAACTCATGGCGCCGCATGTTACTGGTTTCCTGGGCTCTCCTGTTCGGGGAGGGTGCAGGTGAGCGGTATACGTCCGGTTTTGTCTGATGAGTTACGTACGGATTGAGTTACGTACGGATCATGAGGGTCGGATTATTCACCCGAAAGGGTTGTCACGGACAGCATCGTCCCGTCACCCGGCAGCGTGAGGGCACCGGTGCTCAGCTCGGTCGCCAGGCGCACGGAGCCGTGCAGCGGGTCGCCCTCGGCCGGTACCCGCTGTGCGTGCGGGAGCCGCCGCGCCAGTTCCTCGTCCACAGGCCCGAGGAGCGGATCGCCCAGTCTGAACAGGCCGCCGGTGACGGCGACACGGGGCTCGCCGCCGGAGGGGCACACGGCTGCCGCGGAGTCGGCCATGTGCCGTGCGGCCGCGCGCAGAATGCCCGCCGCGACGGGGTCCCCCTCGGAGCAGGCGGCCACGTGGGGTGCGAAGGAGGCGAGGACGGCGGGCCGGTCCGGCCGCGGATACAGCCGACCGGGCAGCCCGGCCAAGGGCCCGAACACCTCCTCGGCGCTCGCCAGCAGCGAGGCGGAGCCGCCCTCGCGCCCGTCATGGGCGCGCAGCGCCGCCTCGAGACCGGCCCGCCCGATCCAGGCGCCGCCCCCGCAGTCGCCCAGCAGATGCCCCCAGCCGTCCGCGCGACGCCAGCCGGTCAGGTCGGTGCCGATCGCGATCAGACCCGTACCGCCGGCGACCACGGCACCGGGGCGCGGCCCGAGGGCACCCACGTACGCCGTCACGGCGTCGGCGGCCAGCGCGATCCTCCGTACCCCCAGCTCCCGGGCCAGGGCACCCGGCAGTTCGGCGCGCAGCGCCTCACCCAGGGAGGCGAGCCCGGCGGCGCCGATGACGACAGTGGTCAACCGCACCGGCCCGGCCTCCGCGGTCAGCGCGCGCACCAAGGGCATCAGCCGGGCCATGAAGTGCTCGGGGTCGATGCCCCGGTCGCCGCCCGTGCGGACCGGTTCCGCCGACTCCCGCCGGGCCAGCGGCCCGCGCCCGGCCGTTCCCAGCACGGCCCGCAGCCCGGACCCGCCGGAGTCCACGGCGAGAAACCCGGATCCCTCCGACGCTCCGGTCACGGTCACTGGACGCAACGGGCTCCCCTCCTTCTCGGAAGGAAGAGCGTAGCCCCGAGGGCGGCGTACGGGCGTGAGGGGTTCTGTGCTTGTGCGGGGACCGGTTGTGTGCCAGTAGGGTGACGCGCTGTGGCACCACGACCCTTGCATGAACTTGTCGAAGCGGGCTGGGCGAAGGCCCTGGAACCTGTGGCCGAACGTATCGCCGTGATGGGGGACTTCCTGCGGGCCGAGATAGCGGCCGGCCGGACCTACCTCCCGGCCGGGGCGAATGTCCTGCGGGCCTTCCAGCAGCCCTTCGACGACGTCCGCGTCCTCATCGTCGGCCAGGATCCCTATCCCACGCCGGGGATGGCCATCGGGCTGAGCTTCGCGGTGGCGCCCGAGGTGCGTTCGCTGCCGGGCAGCCTGGAGAACATCTTCCGCGAAATGCATACGGACTTGGGGCTGCCCCGTCCGTCCAACGGCGATCTGACGCCATGGTCGCAGCAAGGGGTGCTGCTCCTCAACAGGGCGCTCACCACCGCCCCGCGCAAGCCCGGCGCGCACCGGGGCAAGGGCTGGGAAGAGGTCACCGAGCAGGCGATCCGGGCCCTGGCGGGTCGCGGCAAGCCCCTGGTGTCCATCCTGTGGGGGCGTGACGCGCGCAATCTGCGGCCACTTCTGGGAGACCTCCCGGCGATCGAGTCGGCTCATCCCTCGCCGATGTCGGCGGACCGCGGCTTCTTCGGTTCGCGTCCGTTCAGCAGGGCCAACGATCTGCTGCTGCGGCAGGGGAGCGCGCCGGTGGAGTGGCGCCTGCCGTAGGCCGCCCGGGGCGTTCCTCATGATGCGGCGCGCACAGGACATTCAGGGGCGCCATCGGAACCCGAAACGGAGCCGCGGCCCGCGCCGGGCAGCACGCCGTCGAGGGTTCCCGCGGGCAGGACCTTGGTCGAGTTGTGCTCGCGGACGATCCGCCAGCCGTCCGGCGTTCGGTGCCAGACCAGTGAGGTCGTGGTGCGGATGTCCGTGGCGCCGTCGGGCAGGGTGATCCGCGCTACGAATGTCAGGGTGGACGCGGCCAGATCGTGGCCCGCGATGACGTGCGGGCCGTCGTCGACGGCATGATGCGCGGAGACCATCGCGCGAAAGCCGGGCTCCCAGATCGAGCCGTAGCCGGCGGCTGTGGTCGCCACCCGCTGATCGGGGTCGAAGTCGTCGTAGAGGCGGACGTCCGGAGAGCCGAAGTCGTAGAACTCGCCGAAGGTGCGCCGGAAGTCGAACGGCGCGTCCCCCGCGTTGCGTTCCCAGCCGAACACCACCGGCCGTGCAGGTCCGCGATCAATTGTTCAGCGTTCATGACTCGACGCTAGGGCCGTGGGCGAAAGCCAGGGAGGGTCCGTCACTCCCACCCACGCCGTGCCCGCCGGTCGCGTGCCAGCATGATCGCGGGCACCGCGGCGAGGACGAAGAGCACTCCCGCCATCGCGACGTAGAGGTACACGCCGGTCGCCGTGCTCACGGGGGCGCCGTCGGCGGAGGTCCCGGGAACAACCGTCGCCTTGAGCACCTCGCCCCCGGCGAAGTTGAAGACGACCGAGCCGAGGGCGAGTACGACCGACACCAGACCGGCGATCGTGCCCTGCCGCTCCGGCGCTTCGATGTCCGTCGCCAGGTTGTAGCCGGAGGCGCCGATCGCGCCGGCGGCCATGCCGAGCATGGCGCCGCAGGCGACCGCCAGCGGAAGTACCGATACGCCCGCCAGCATCGCGAAGGTCGCCACCGTCCCGACGGCGATGCCGCCGAGGAGGGGCAGTGCGGGACCGAACCGCCCCGCGATCCATCCCGCGCAGGTGCCGCCGATCACGATGCCGAGATTGGGTGCGGCGAGCAGCACCGCGACCGCCTCTCCGTCGCCCAGCCCGTACCCGAGCCCCAGTTCGGAGGGGACCTGGGCGATGATGCCCGTCAGCTGCAGCATGCTCCGGAAGGAGCCAGCCGCCAGCACCAGGGCCAGCAGCGTCAGCAGGATCGGGCCGCTGAGGCCCCGGATGTCGATGATGGGTTCGTCGACCCGCAGCGCGAGGAACGCCCAGCCGGCCAACGCGGCGGCACCGGCAGCCAGCAGCGTGAGCATGCCCGCGGACAGCCATCCGAGGTCGGCCCCGAGGCTGGTGTAGGCCAGTACCGCGCCGAGGCCGCCGCCGAGCAGGAACGCCCCGCCGACGTCGATCCGGCCGGTGCCGCGGATCGGCGACTCCGGGATGAAGGACCGCACGCAGAGCGCGGCCGCCGCGGCGAGCAGCGCCGCCACGATGAACACGCTCCGGTAGCCGAACGCATCGATGACCGGCTGCATCAGGAACGGCTCGATGATTCCGACGATCGACGAGCCGGACGTCACGAGCCCGACCAGGGCCATCGCCACCCGCGGGGTGCAGATCTGGCGTGCGAGGGCCACCGTGAGGAAGACCGCGGCGAAGGCGGCGCCTTGGAGGAAGCGCCCCACCAGGAAGACCCAGACGTTGGGGGCCACGAGGCAGACCAGCGCTCCCGCGCAGGCGAGGAGCAGCGTGGCGATGAGGATCCGGCGCTTGCCTAAGATGTCGGAGCTCTTGGCGAGCAGCGGTGACCAGATGGCCCCGGCCAGCATCGCGCTCGCGTTCAGCCAGGCGGCCTGGTCGGTGTCGAAATGCTCCAATAACTGGGGCAGGACCATCATGGGCGAGCCGATGACCACGTCGGCCAGGACGTTGGCGAGGGTGAGAACGGCCGCCCAGAGGATGAGCTGCCTGCTCCAGCGTTGCTCCTGGGCGCGAGGGGCGGGCTTTTCCAGTGTGTCGTTCACTCTGCGTTCTCTCCAGCGCGTCGGGGGGTGGTCTGCTGAGGGCCGTCGGGCGTTGTGCGCATCCCTCGCAGCGCCTCGTTGCGGGCGGCGATGGCGGCCCAGGTGGTCGGCAGCATGCGGTCGCGACCGCTGTGGACACGGTTCTGGGCGAAGGTGACGTACGGGCGCTGCCGGGCCTCGTACCGTGCGAACGCGGCGGTGTGGTCGTCGCCGCACCGTTCGAGTTCCTCGGCGAGGAAGCGGGCGCCGGTGAGCGCGAGTGAGGTGCCCCGGCCGGACAGGAAGGCCGGGCTGTACCCGGCGTCCCCGACGAGGGCGACGCGGCCGCAGTGCCAGGAGGGCAGGTGGATCTGGCTCGCGGAGGTGAAGTAGAAACCAGGATCGGCGAGGGCGGCATCGAGCAACTCCGGTATCCGCCACGACCGGTGGCCCGCGAAGGCTTCGACGAGGATCTTCTTCTGGGACTCCAGGTCGTGGTGGTCGTAGTCGATGGGCTCCGAGCGGAACTGGAAGACCGCGACGGCCTTGCCGTTGTACCGGAAGACGCCCGCCATTCGACTGGGGACGTTGTAGATCGAGTTGGCGCCTTCGGACAAGGCCTCGCCGGGATGGTCGGCGAGGGCGAAATAGACACCCAGGTGCCGGAGGTAGTCCTCCTCGGGCCCGAACACCAGCCTGCGGACCGCGGAGTGCTGGCCGTCGGCGCCGAGCACCAGGTCGTACCGCCCGGTGCGGCCCGATGCGAAGTGCACATCGACACCGGCCCCGCTCCCGCCGCCGTCGGTCAGGGTCTCGATCGAGTCGCCGAAGCGGATCGACGCGGTGTCCGGGAGCGCTCCGGCGAGGATGCGCACGAGGTCCTCGCGGAGGAGCTCGATGTCGTCGTCGGAGTCGCTGATCTCCGCCATCGGGATCCGGGCCACCGGCTCGCCCGCGCTGTCGACGAACTGGGTGCGCTCGGACATCCGGACCCGTTGCTTCTGGATCTTCGCGAGCAGCCCCATTCTGTCCACGGCCTCGATCGCGTCACCGCGGATGTCGATGGGTGTGCCGGTGAGCCGGAGCTGTCGGGCGTACTCGACAACGGTGACGTCATGGCCGCGGGTGCCTAGCTCAAGTGCGCAGGCGAGCCCGGCGATACCGGCTCCGGAGACAAGGATCTTCACGTGGGCGCTCCAGGTTTCGCTGAGGTGGGCGACACTTAAAGAAACAATCTGTCGCTTTTAGCAAGCTTACTTACCACCGGCTTGCACCGCAACGCCGCACCTGACGACAATCGGCACCCGAGCAGAGAAACAGGAGGTGAGCGCGGCGATGGCCGACGGGACCGCTGACCGGTCGCCCGCGCGGCGCCCCGGTGGCCGCAACGCCCGGGTGAGATCGCAGATCCTCGCCGCGACGGTCGAACTCGTGGCGCGCGACGGCATCGCGGGCTTCCGCTACGAGGAGGTCGCCGAGTTCGCCGGCGTGCACAAGACCAGCGTCTACCGCAACTGGCCCGACCGTGAGGAACTGGTGGTCGAAGCCCTGGTGCGCTACGCCGAGGACCTCGCATCGGTCGCCGACACCGGCGACATCCACCGGGACCTGGCGGACTTCCTGCTGGCGCTCGCCGGTGGCCTGGAAACGCCGTTCGGCCGGACCCTCGAACAGGCCCTCCAGCCCGCCCGCCAGAGCGCAGCCGTCGAAGCGCTGACCAAGATCCTCGACCAGCGTGTGGCCGCCCTGCGGCGACGGGTGGACACCGCCGTCGACAGGGGCGAACTTCCCCCGGTCGACAGTGGCTTCCTCGGCGAGATGATCTCCGGCCCGGTGCACCTCATCGTCAATCGCGGCATGCGCCCGTTCACCCGCGCGGACGCGGAGCGCATCGTCTGTGTGGTGCTCGCCGGCATCCGGGCCACGGCATCACATACCTGAGCGCCCGTCATATAGATGCTCAGCGGCCCCCGCCCGGTCGCCGGGACAGAAGTTCGTGCGGGGCATGGCGGAAGGGCCGGCCCGCTACGCCGAGGAGCGCGAGCGGGCTCGGTGACGCCCAGGGCCCCTGGCTATCCGACGGTCGCGGCCCGCACGCACAGCACGTCCGGCAGATGCGAGGCGAGCTGCTGCCATGTGTCGCCGTCGTCCGCGGACGCGAACACCTCGCCGTTGCGGTTGCCGAAATAAACACCCGCCGGATCGCCGTCGTCCGTGCACATCGCGTCGCGCAGCACCGTGCCGTAGTGGTCCTCCTGGGGCAGCCCCGCCGAGAGGGGCTCCCAGCTCTTGCCCGCGTCCGCCGTCCGGTAGACGCGGCACCGGTGGTCGGCCGGGACCCGATCGGCGTCGGCATTGATCGGGAACACATACGCCGTGTCACCTCGGTGCGGGTGCGCGACCGCCGCGAAACCGAACGTGGACGGCAGTCCCTCGCCGATGTCCGTCCAGTGCGCGCCCGCGTCGTCGCTGCGGTACACACCCCAGTGGTTCTGCAGGTACAGCCGGTCCGGGCTCACCGCGTCCCGCGCGACCTTGTGCACGCACTGGCCGAACTCCGGGTTCGGGTCGGGCAGGAACACCGCCGAGACACCCGAGTTGGAAGGCGCCCAGCTCGCGCCGCCGTCCAGTGTGCGGAACACCCCGGCTGTCGAGACGGCGACCGTCACGGCCTTCGGATCGCGCGCGTCGGTGAGCACCGTGTGCAGCCCCTCACCGCCGCCGCCCGGCACCCACTTCGACCGGGTGGGATGCTCCCACAGGGGCCGGACCAGCTCGAACGTCTCCCCGCGGTCCTCCGAGCGGTACAGCGCGGCCGGTTCCGTGCCCGCGTACACCACGTCCGGCTCGGCGGCCGCCGGGTGCAGCTGCCACACCCGCTCCAGGGACGCCCCCGTGTCCTTGGGGAACTTGACGGCGGGGTGCGCCGGTTCGGTCCAGGTGCGGCCGAGATCGTCGGAGTGGAACACGGAAGGGCCCCAGTGCGCGCTGTCGCCTCCGGCCAGCAGCCGAGGGGTCGCGCCCCGGGTGTCGATGGCGACCGAGTACACGGCCTGCGCGTTGAAGTAGGGACTCTCGTCGAACTCCCAGGCGCCGCCACCCCGCCGGCGCCCGATGAAGAGGCCTTTGCGCGTGCCCACGGCGAGCAGTACCTCGGCCATGCCGATCACCTCCGCGGCGTCGTCTTTGACGCCCTCGTCTCTGACACCGGCCAGTCTGCACCCCACCACTGACAGTCACCTCTGGAACCGGCTCCGACGCAGGTCAGGCGGGTGTCGAGGGCCGCCGCGGGGGTTCGGCGGAGCGCGTGCCGGGGGCCGCCGCACGGGCCGGGCGGCGTGGGGGCCGTCACGCCGGAGTAGGTGCAGTGAGCATCCAGGGGCCGTCTTCCGTATGCAGAGGGCGGCGGGATGGTCATGCGCGCATGAGGAGGATGCCTTCGATGGCGTTACGAGGTCCGAAGGTGTGGCTGTGGCGCTGGCGGCGCAATCCGCTCAAGCGCCGCGCCGACAGGGTTGAGGCGTGGGTCGTGCTGGGCGTGTGGACGCTCACCGCGTTCGTCGGGATGCTGGCCGGCACGACGGTGAGCCGGTCCGTCGAGGACGGGCTGGCCCAGGAGCGTGTCGAGTGGCGGCCCCTCGTGGCCCGGCTGGACGAGCGGGCTCCCGGGAGGGCCTTGGAGAACGGCGGCGTGTCCCGTACCGAGCAGGTGTGGGCGAAGGCGACGTGGACCGCTGTGGACGGCTCCGCGCACTCCGGACAGCTGCGGGTCCCCGCGGGCAGCGCCGCCGGGACACCGGTCACGGTGTGGACGGACCCCGAGGGCCGCCAGGTGACCCGCCCCGTCACCGAGTCCCAGGCCCATGTGCGGGCCTTCCTGATCGGCAGCCTGGCGGGTATCGGCGCCGCGGCCCTGCCGCTCGTCGGCGGCCGGGCGCTGTGCCGCCGGCTGGAACGCGGCCGGATGGACCAGTGGGACGCCGAGTGGTCCCGCTTCGGGCCGATGTGGGGCCGTACGGCGGGGTGAGGCTCGGGGAGGCCGCCGACGGATCTCACCTACCCGTCTCCCACCGCGGCCAGCGCCTCTCGGCACACCCGCAGCAACCCCTCGTCCTCGTGGATGTCGTGGCTGCCGTAGCCGCGGGCGTCGGCCCGGTGCCGTCGCGGGGACGCGAGCTCCGTTCGGAGCAGGTCGTGCAGGGGCGCTCCCGCGGGCCCCAGGGCCGCCACGCACCCGGCGACCGTCGTGCGGGTGCGCGGATCCTCCGCCCACGCGGAGCGGAGGACGGGAAGGAGCTGTTCCGGCTCCCCGGCGATCCGCCACACCGCGCACGCGGCCGTGGCCCGCTCCCGTGCGTCGCCCGAGCCGGCCAGCCGCCGCAGCCCGGGCAGGGCAGGGCGGGCCGCCGGTCCCAGTCGCGCGAGCGCGTCCGCGGCGGCCGCGCGGCGCCGCCGGTCGCCGCCGTTGTCCGTCAACTCCCGGAGCAGCGCGGGCAGCACGGCGTCCGGCTCGCCCGTGATCGACCACAGCGCCTCCGCCGCCGCGACGGCGCGGTCCGTCTCCAGCAGCCCTCGCAGATCCGGTACCGCCTCGTACGCGGCCCTGCCGAACGCGCCGAGGGCACGGGCCGCCGCCCCCGCGACGGCGTCGCGCGGCCGCGGCCCGTCCGGCATGCCGCGCAGGAGGCGTGACACCGCAGGTATGGACTCGGCGTCGCCCAGCGCCGTGAGCGCCGACAGCAGGGGAGCGGCCCTCTTGTGTGTGTCGGGGCCGTCGAGCGGAACGCGGGCGAGCCGGCGCCGTAGAGCGGGAGCGAGCGGCGAGGCCGCCTGCCCCAGGTGGGGTATCGCGTAGCCCAGGTCGTCCGGCACGACCGGGCCCGCCAGCACCTCGGACAGCACCGGCGTGGCCCGTGGATCCCCCGTCCTGGCCAGGGCCTTGAGCGGCCCGCCCAGCGTCGGCCCGCCCCGCTCCCCGTGCCGTACGCGAAACTCGGGACGGCCGGTCACCAGCGCGTGGAGATGGTCCGCCGCAGGCACGGCCAGCTCGAAGAGCTCCACCAGGACGGCGACCGCCGCATCGTGCAACCGGCCTTCCTCGGAGCCCAGTTGGGCACCGATGAGGGTGACAGGCTCAGCGCCGCCGGTACGCCACTCACGGAACAGCCCGGCCGACATCCACACGGCGTTGCACCGGTCGAGGGGATCGGGGCTCGTCAACTGCCCGCACAGCAGGGCGACCCGGTCGGTGACCCGGCCGCCGAGCGCGGAGTGCAGCGTCCGCATCAGCTGGGAGCCCTCCTCGTCCGAGGGGCGCAGGCGCCGCAGCCGGTCGGCGAGCGTGTCCGGGCCGGGACGGTCGCCCGCGTGGCCCGTGCGGGTGTGCTCCCCGGATCTGTCCCTGAGCAACCGGACGACGGCCGGTACGAGATTGGCGGGAAGTAGCTCCGGCGCGCATCCGGCCAGCTGGCCGAGCGCTGCGAGCCGCAGCCCCGGGCCGTACGGGGGGCCGCTCAACTCCGCCAGCAGGTCCACCGCCCCGGAAGCGTGCTCCTGGTGCCGCTCCACGAACAGGCCCAGGCTCGCGGCCAGGGCGAGCAGAACCCGGTCGTCCCGCTCCACGGCGATCCGCTCCCGCAACAGGGCGAGCACCCGGGCCGGTGGGCCCAGGAACCGCACGAGCGCGCCCGGAGCCGCCCGGCGAACCCCGGCGTCCGCGTCCCCCGCGAGCCGCACGAAGACATCGGCACCCGCGTACAGCGCGGCACGGGCCCTCGCGGCGTTCTCTTCCGAGGCGCCTTCGTCACCTGCGATGTCGCCGATGCTGACGAGGAGTTCCACGACCCCCGCCCGGTCCCGCACCTCCTCCCGGACGGCGAGCGCGAGGAGGAACGGAACACAGGCGAGCGTCGCGTCGTACACACCTCCCTGGTGGTGCACGGCGCCGTACATCCCGTCGAGCGCGCTCTCTCGCTCGGCCGGGTCGGCGGAGGCCAGTCCCCGCAGTAGTCCGGGCACGTCCTCCGCGCTGCCGTACGCATGCCGCAGCGAGGCCCAGTCGACCTCGTCGATCCCCCTGAACACGTTGTCCTCCCCAGGCGAAGTACCAACTGACGGGGAGTCTGCACCACGGCACTGACAACGAAGCGGAATCGGGCGATGACGGTGCGCGATCTGTGCGCCCGTTGGCTGACGACAGCTCAGTCCCTCGCCGGGGAGCGGTGGTTCGGTCCCGTTCAGTCCCCGTCGGGCAGCGCGCGTTCCAGGATCGCGTCGAGGCCCGCCGTCTCCGGCAGCGTCCCGAACGTCTGTCCCCAGTCGCCCCCGAGCCGACTCGCGCAGAACGCGTCGGCGACCGCCGGCGGGGCGTGCCGGACGAGGAGGGAGGCCTGGAGCGTCAGGGCCATCTGTTCCACGAGCCGGCGGGCCGTCGTCTGCGACGCCTCGGGCAGCCGGTTCCTGAGCCGGCTCACCGCCGCGTCCAGCCGGGCGTCCGCGCCCCGGGCCAGGTCCAGCTCGCCGAACAGCGCCTCGGCGGTGCCCGGTTCGCGGCTCAGCGCCCGCAGCACGTCGAGGGCGTTGACGTTCCCCGAGCCCTCCCAGATCGACAGCAGGGGAGCCTCGCGGTAGAGCCGGGGCATGCCCGAGTCCTCGACGTAGCCGTTGCCGCCGAGGCACTCCAGGGCCTCCGCGGTGAAGGCCGGACCCCGCTTGGTCACCCAGTACTTGCCGACGGCGGTGGCGATCCGGCGGAACGCGGCCTCCGCCCCGTCCGCGTCGTCTCCGCGGACCGCCCGGTCGGCCGCCCCGGCCAGCCGCAGGGTGAGCGTGGTGGCGGCCTCGGACTCCAGCGCCAGATCGGCCAGCACATTGCGCATCAGCGGCTGGTCCACCAGCCGGGCGCCGAACGCGCTGCGGTGGCGCGCGTGGTGCCCCGCCTCGACGAGGGACTTGCGCATCAACGCGGCCGACATCATCACGCAGTCGAGACGCGTGCAGTTGACCATCTCGATGATGGTCTTGACGCCATGGCCCTCGGGCCCGACCAGCCAGGCCACGGTCCCGTCGAACTCGGGCTCGGAGGAGGCGTTGGAGCGGTTGCCAAGCTTGTCCTTCAGCCGCTGGATGCGGAAGGTGTTGCGGGTGCCGTCGGGCAGCACACGCGGCACCAGGAAGCAGGACAGGCCGCCAGGGGCCTGCGCCAGCACGAGGAACACGTCGCACATCGGCGCCGAGGTGAACCACTTGTGTCCGCGCAGGGTGTACACCCCGGGCTCGGCCGTCGGCGTGGCCGTCGTGGTGTTCGAGCGGACGTCGGAGCCGCCCTGCTTCTCCGTCATCCCCATGCCCGCCAGCAGGCCCCGCTTCTCCGTGGGCACCCGGAGGCCGGGCTCGTACTCCCGGCTCGTCAGCAGCGGCTCGTAGACCTTCGCCAGCTCCGGCTGCCTGCGCAGCGCGGGGACCGCCGCGTAGGTCATCGACGTCGGACAGCCGTGACCGGCCTCGGTGTGCCCCCAGACCAGTCCGCCGGCGGACCGGGCGACATGCGCGCCGGGCCTGTCGTCCGCCCAGGGTGACGCGGCCAGTCCCTCCGTGACCGCGGTGCGCATCAGGTGGTGCCAGCTCGGGTGGAACTCGACTTCGTCCACCCGGTTGCCGTACCGGTCGTGCGTGCGCAGCTCCGGCTCGTGACGGTTGGCCAGATCGGCCCACTCCTGGGCCTGGGCGCTGCCGGCCAGCCTACCCAGTCGGCGCAGGTCCTCCTCGGCCCACCCGGCACCCTCCCGCCGCAGCCCCTCCAGCAGGGCCGTGTCGTCGGAGCCGTCGTACGGGGGGAGGGGCGGGGCCTGGTTGGTGACGTCGTGCGTGGCGGGTCCGCCGTACGCATGCTGTTCGTCCGGTGTCGAGACCATACGCCGAGTGTTGCACCCTGGCTGCGACCGCAGCAATACTGCAACACCGAATGTCGCCGCGTACAGTACGTGACCATGCCGATGAACGTCCCGGCGCGGCCCGGCGCGCTCGACCTGCGCCCCCTGTCCGCGCGGTCGGTCGTACTGAGTCTGCTGCTCGGGACGCATCCCCCCGAACTGACGGCCAGGGAGCTCGTGCGGCTGCTGGAGGGCTTCGACGTCGGCGGCTCCACGCTGCGGGCGGCGCTCAGCCGGATGGTGGCCGCCGGTGATCTGCGGCGCACGGACACCGGCTACCGCCTCAGCGACCGGCTGCTGGAACGCCAGCGCCGCCAGGACGACGCCGTGCACCCTCGTACCCGCGCCTGGGACGGCGACTGGGAGATGGTCGTGATCACCGCGACGGGGCGCGGACCCGCCGAACGCGCCGACCTGCGGGCCCGGCTGGCCGGACTCCGCCTCGCCGAACTCCGTGAGGGGGTCTGGCTCCGGCCCGCCAACCTGGACCGAGCCCTCCCCGGCGATCTGGACCAGGTGTCCCAGCGCTGCACGGCCCGCCCCGACCGGCCCCCGCGCGACCTGGCCGCGTCCCTGTGGCCGCTGGACACCTGGTCTGCCACGGCCCGCGCGCTGCTCGGCCACATCGCCGACGTACACCGCCCCGCCGCTCGCCTGGCCGCCTTCGCCGCCGTCGTACGGCACCTGCTGGCCGATCCGGTCCTGCCGCCCGGGCTCCTGCCCGCCGACTGGCCCGGCGCCGAACTGCGCGTGGCCTACACCGGCTACCGGCAGGAGCTGATCGGGGAGGTCCGCGCGCGCGTGCGGGGCGCATGACGCGGACGGCCGTGCGC
>NZ_JBSHKH010000040.1:0-63415 GCF_053643595.1 Streptomyces sp. NPDC055506
CCGTCAGGCCTTGTGCTGCATGTCCCGCCGTGCGGGATTGCCCTGCTCGGCGGCCTTCGGATCCTTCTCGTCCGCCTTGTCGCGCACGCCCTGGGCGATGCGTTCGCCGATGTTCCTGTCGATGTTCGACCAGTACTCGAAGGCCCGTTTGAGGACGGGTTCCGTGACGCCGTTGAGGAGATGGCCGACGACGTTGTCGACCAGACGGTCGCGCGCGGCGTCGTCCAGGACCTCGCGCACCATCGTGCCGGGCTGGCCCCAGTCGTCGTCCTCGGGATGACTGACGTAGGCCGCACGGGTGATGGCGCCGTCGGCCTCCCAGCTCGGCGGGGAGTAGCGCGCGGAGTTGGCCGCGGGGCCGCCCTTGGAGTTGGGGGCGTACACCGGGTCGGTGGTGTTGCGGTACGCCATCGCCCCGTCCTTGGAGTAGGTGTGGACGTCGACGACGGGGGCGTTCACCGGAAGCTGCTGGTAGTTGCCGCCGATCCGGTGGCGGTGCGCGTCCGCGTAGGAGAACAGCCGGGCCAGCAGCATGCGGTCCGGGCTGGGGCCGATGCCGGGGACGAGATTATTGGGCTGGAAGGCCGCCTGCTCGATCTGAGCGTGGTTGTCGGTCGGGTTGCGGTCGAGCGTCATACGGCCGACCGGGATCAGCGGGTAGTCGCCGTGCGGCCACACCTTGGTGAGATCGAAGGGGTTGAAGCGGTAGCCCGCGGCCTCCTCGTACGGCATGACCTGCACGTACAGGGTCCAGCTGGGGAATTCGCCGTCCCGGATGTGCTCGAACAGATCACGCGTGTGGTAGTCCGTGTCGGCGGCCGCCATCTGGTCGGCCTCGTGCTGGGTGAAGAACTCGATGCCCTGGTCGGTCTTGAAGTGGTACTTCACCCAGAAACGCTCGCCGGCGGCGTTGATCCACATGTAGGTGTGGGACGTGTAGCCGTTCATGTGGCGCCAGGTCCGCGGGATGCCGCGGTCGCCCATCAGCCAGGTGACCTGGTGGGCGGACTCGGGGGAGAGCGTCCAGAAGTCCCACTGCATGTCGTGGTCGCGCAGGTTGTTGTCGGCGCGGCGCTTCTGGGAGCGGATGAAGTGCTGGAACTTCATCGGGTCCTTCACGAAGAACACCGGCGTGTTGTTGCCGACCATGTCGTAGTTGCCTTCGCTGGTGTAGAACTTCACCGCGAAGCCGCGCGGGTCGCGCCAGGTGTCCGGGCTGCCGCGCTCACCCGCGACGGTCGAGAAGCGTGTGACCAGGTCGGTGCGGGTGCCCGGCTGGAAGACGGCCGCCTTGGTGTACGCGCTGACATCGTGGGTCACCTCGAAGTGGCCGAAGGCGCCGCTTCCTTTGGCGTGAGGCTGGCGCTCGGGGATCCGCTCCCGGTTGAACTGCGCCATCTGCTCGATCAGATAGGCGTCCTGCAGCAGGATCGGACCGGCAGGTCCCACGGTGAGCGAATGCTCGTCGCTCTCGACCGGGGCGCCGGAATCGGTCGTGGTGACAGGTGAGGTCTCCGTCATGAATCTGCCTTTCGTCGTGCGGAGCAGCGGCGAACCAGGCACGCTGCCCGCGCCCGGAGCCTGTCGGTCCCGTTCAGGCCAGGTGACCTTCCTCGGCTGCCACAAACATCGCTTTCGCGACCAATACGTGGATCTTCCCGGGGCTGCGTCCGTCTTGCCTGACAGGGCGGAAGAAACACTCTCCTGCGGACACCCCCTCGCCCGGATGGGTGCGGGCCCCTCGTCCCGCCGGACGCCGCGACGGAGCCCGGGCACACAACTCGGGTACGACGGTCCGGTCTTGGCCGGTGCGAAGGACACGGCGGGCTCAGCCCTGCCCGGATCCCGCCGCGGCGGCGGGGGATGTGGCGTGGGCTGTGTCGACGCCGTGCTTGAGCACATCGCAGGTGTGCTGGAACTCGTCGGTCAGCCGGGCGGCTTCGGCCATGAGGATGCCGTACGGCTGGGCGGGGTCGCTGAGCGGGAGGGAGCCGGCCCGCGCGTCTTCCTCCAGCCGGTCCCGGCACCGCTGAGCCTCCGCGGCGGCCTCGCACAGCTGGTGGGCCTGGTCCTGCAGACGGTCCTCGTCGACCTGGCCTAGCAACTCCGCGATGTGGGCGAGGGAGGCCAGGAAATCGCCGTAGGAGCGGGCGAAGCCGATGCCCTCCCGGCCGGGGTGGGCATCGTGCCACTGGTCGAGGCTGCGGGTCATCGAGGCCACTTGATCGGAGACGCGTTCCAGGGCGTCGACGACGGCCTGGTATCCGTCGAAGGACGTGCGGTGGCGATGACGGCGCCACAGCCGCCGGGGGTTGTAGAGCGTGCTCTCCCAGGCGGTGTGGACCGAAGACTGTGCCTGCTGCACGATCGGTGCCAGGTGGGAGGCGCGCCGGCGCCAGTGCCGGGTGCGTTCTTCGTCCGGCTTCCCTTCGCGCAGCGCCGGGTACATGTCGCCGATGAGGTCGCACAGCGAATGGGCGAGGGTGTGGACGCCGTACTCCGCGCTGCGGTAGCGCAGGGGAGGCAGCACCAGTGTGTTCACCACGACGCCGATGCCGCAGCCGATGAGCACGAGCACGATGATCTGCCCGAGCTGGGACCAGCGCTGTGCGTCGCTGGTCGCGGCGACGTAGGTGGAGAAGGCGAAGAACGCCGCGGTGGCCACCTGGGAGCCCTGGGAACCGAGGGGCCGCCACCGTCCGATGGCCAGGGCCGCCAGCGTCACCAGCACGAACGTGAGCAGGTGAGGGCCGGCCAGCAGGCCCAGTACTCCCTGCAGTCCCACGCCCACGGCGACCGCACCGACGTAGCGCAGGGCCTGCACCAGCGACTGGTAGACGGTGACCTGCATGATCAGCACCGCGGAGAACGGCGCGAACGCCGGCGACTGCGCGGCCATGACATCGCGGGCGATCACCCAGGCGATGGTGGCCGCGAGGGTGCTCTTGCCGATGAGGGCCAGGGTGTGCCGCTCGTGCCCGTCCGAACCCGCCCGGCCGAACCACTGCCGCACCCGGGCCGTCCGGCCCGGGGATGCCGCCTGCGGACGCGGTGCTCCAGCAGCGGCTTCGCTCATCTTCTCTCCCGTTCTCGTTCCACGATGACTGCCGGGCAGGGGGTACCCCCTGCGGGTCACCGCAGACCGTGGAAGAGGCCGAGAACGACTCCGGGGGCTTCAGCCGGTTCCGAGTCCGCCGCGCAGGAACGATATGGCCTGGTCGATGGCGGCTCGCGTGGCCCGGGTCTCGCTGAGCGCGTTGAGCAGCATGAAGTCGTGGATGGTGCCGTCGTAACGCACGGTTGTCACGGGGACGCCCGCTGAGCGGAGCTTGGTGGCGTACGCCTCCCCCTCGTCGCGCAGTACGTCGGCCTCGTCGACGCACACATAGGCGGGCGGCAGCCCGGTGAGCTGCTCGGTGTCGGCCTGGTTCGGCGACGCCGTGATCTCGGCGCGCTGTGCCGGGTCGGTGGTGTAGGCGTCCCAGAACCACTCCATCGCCTTGCGGGTGAGGTAGTAGCCGGTGGCGAACTGCTCGTATGACGCGGTGTCCATCGCCGCGTCGGTGACCGGGTAGTACATCGACTGCTGCAGGAAGGTGACGTCGCCGCGCTCCTTGGCCATCAGCGCCAGCGCGGCCGCCATGTTGCCGCCCACCGATTCGCCGGCCACCGCCATGCGGCCGGCGTCCAGGCCCTTGGACGCCCCGTACCGAGTGATCCACTGCGCGGTGGCGTAGCCCTGCTCGATCGCGGTCGGGTAGTGGGCTTCCGGCGAGTTCGGGTACTCCACGAACGCCAGCGCCGCGCCGGCGCCGACGGCGAGTTCGCGCACGAGGCGGTCGTGGGTTTCGGCGTTGCCGAGGATCCAGCCTCCACCGTGCATGTACACAATGACCGGCAGCGTGCCGGTGGTGCCCCGCGGCTTGACGATGCGGACCCGGACGTCCCCGACCTGGCTGGGCACCGTGATCCACTCTTCGTCGACCGGGAGCTTGCCGACCGGGGCGGACTGCGCGTCCGCGAGGACCTTCCGGGCATCGGCAGGCGCCATCTCGTACAGGAACGGCGGTTTCGAGAACCCGTCGGCGACCTTCTGCGCCGCAGGCTCAAGGACGATCGTGCCGGCAGCAGTCATGACAGCACTCCTCACGCGAAGGCTCGGACATGAACTTTGCCAAGAGCGTGCTGCGCCGACTCGTCACGCACCGGAATCTCCCGACCACCAGGCACTCGCGGCCTGGTGGCCGCCCGCCGTTGCGGCACATCTCCACGTTCGTGACCCTCCCCATCTAACACCCGCCGAAGGAGCACTTCCAACGGACCGGGGAGCGACATCGACGTTCGCCCCACCGTCCGGGCATGAACCGTCAGGTGTCGAACTCGTGGTCGCGGGTCTCCGGGAGGGCCAGCAGACACAGCAGGCTCAGCAGGCAGAGGCCGCCGGTGTAGAAGCCCAGGACGAGCGGGGAGTCCCAGCGGTTGTTCAGCCAGGTGGCGACCAGCGGGGCGAAGCCGCCGCCGAGGGTGTTGGCGAGAATGAAGGCCGCGGAGGCTCCGCTGTAGCGCAGCCGGGCGGGGAACAGCTCGGGGAGGAACGCGGCCACCGGGGAGAACATGAGCGCGAGCAGCATGAGGCCGACCGTGTAGGCACCGGTGATCAGCCAGGCGTCGCGCGAGCTCAGGGACGCGTACATGGGCACCGCCCACAGCACGCAGCCGACGGTTCCGGTCAGCATCACCGGGCGGCGGCCGATCCGGTCGGACAGCCTGGCGACCGGGAGGGTGATGGCGATGCCGGCCGCGGCGCCGACGCTCGCGGCGGTCAGCATCGTGTTCTGGGGGATGCCCAGTTCCTTCGGGCCGTACGACAGGCTGTAGACGATCGTCAGGTAGTAGACGGCCGAACCGCCGATCGCCGCGCCGGTGCCGAGCAGCAGCCGGCCGGGATACCGCTTGAGCAGCCTGGCCAGCGGAAAGCGGGACCCCGGCGCAGGGGCCGGTGTCCGTGCGGTGCGATGAGCCGCGTCGCGGAACATGGGTGACTCGGAGACCGTCGTACGCACCCACAGGCCGATCACGACGAGCACGGTGCTGAGCAGGAACGGGATGCGCCAGGCCCAGTCGGTGAAGCCGTCCCGGCCGGCGATCTCGAGCGTGGGCAGGATGACGGCACTGGACAGCAGGAAGCCGAGCGAGGGGCCGGCCTGCGGCACGGACGCGTACAGGGCGCGGCGGCCGGGCGGTGCGTGCTCCGCGGCGAGCAGCACCGCCCCGCCCCACTCGCCGCCCATGCTGAGGCCCTGGAGCAGACGGAGTGTCACCAGCAGGACGGGAGCGAGGAGTCCGGCGGTCTCGTACGTGGGCAGCAGTCCCACGCCGACCGTGGCCACGCCCATCAGTAAGAGGGAGGCGACCAGGGCCTGTCTTCGGCCCAGCCGGTCACCGATCGTCCCGAACAGGACGACGCCGAGGGGCCGGGACAGGAACGCCGCGGCGAAGGTGAGGAACGCGGCGAGTGAGGAGACGGTGGGGTTGCCGGACGGGAAGAAGGCGGGGCCGAGGACGAGCGCGGAGGCCGTGCCGTACACCGCGAAGTCGTAGTACTCGATCGTGGTGCCGACCAGGCTCGCGACGGCGACCCGCGGGGCCTCGGTCCGCTCGGCGGCTCGGGCGGCGGCTGTCTCCGGACCGGTTGTGGACGGTGATTCGGGCATGGGAAGTCACCCTAGGCCCGGAAATTCGAATTCGACAAGGAAGCATCCGAGGGAGCTTCAGGGAAATCAGGTCGTCCGAATTATCGAACGAGACCGCAGGCCCGGCGGAAGAATAGCCGGCCGTTTACACGTGGCATCCACAACAAAGCGCCCGATGCGGCCACGGGCGGGGTCAGACCGCACCAACGCGCATAGAGTGCAACGAACATCACCCCGTGCCGTCGTCAATCCCGCTGCGCCTGTCACATTGCTGTCAATATTAATTCCGACGCACGCATAAAAATTGACCGATGGTCACGCCTTGCCAACCGCCCGCCGCACGGGAAATGCTCACCACGGCGCAACTTGAAAGTTCTACGACCATCGTTTTTCGGACTTTATGCGGCCACCGGCTGGGGAGGCGTATTACCCATGCTGAAAACCGGCAAGTTATTACGCTTGAGAAGACTTTCGCTGGCGGGTGACGGCCGGCATCTGCTTGTTCCCCTCGATCACAGCGTTTCCGACGGCCCGATCGTCCCCGCCGGCCAGTGGGACGATCTGCTGCGGGCGCTGGTGGACGGCGGGGCCGACGGGATCATCGTCCACAAGGGACGTGCCCGCGCGTTCGCGCCGGACATCCTGAAGAACTGCGCGCTGGTGGTGCATCTGAGCGCCAGTACGGCCTGCTCCGCCGACGTCCACGCCAAGGTGCTGGTCGCCGATGTCGAAGAGGCCCTGCGGCTCGGGGCGGACGCGGTCAGCGTCCATGTGAACATCGGCTCGGACACCGAAGCGCGGCAGCTCGCCGATCTGGGGGCGGTGGCCCGCTCCTGCGACGAGTGGGGCATGCCGCTCATCGCGATGGTCTACCCTCGCGGCCCCCGGATCGAGGACCCGCGCGATCCCTTCCTCCTGGCGCACCTGGCCAACGTCGCAGCGGACCTGGGCGCGGACATGGTGAAGACCTCCGTCGCCCTGCCGGTCGAGCGGATGGCGGAGGTGGTGGCGGGCAGCCCCATCCCCGTCCTCGCGGCGGGAGGCCCGCCGGACGGCTCCGACCTCGTCGAGTACGGCACCGCCGTGATGGCCACCGGCTGCCGGGGGCTGGCCGTCGGCCGCCGGATCTTCTCGGCCCCTTCGCCCGCCTCCCTGGTGTCCCGCCTCTCCGCGGTCGTGCACGGCGACATCGGCACCTCGCATGACATGAGCATGACCAGCCCCTCGACGTTCGTGGCAGGAGTCGCATGAGGTTCGCATGGATCGATCTGCGGGAAGTCCCCGGCCGTCAGCTCCAGGCGGTGGTGGACGCGGCCGTCCACGCCCGGATGGCCGGGGTGGTGGCCGCCGATGCCGAGCTGCTCGCGACGCTGCCCCCGACCGTCACCCGGGTGCTGGCACCCGAGGGCTGGGCCCCGGCCGCCGGGAAGAAGCCCGGTGACAAGGAGGGCAAGGGCACCGGCGCCAAGGAGGTGAAGGACGCGGCCGACGCCGGGTCCCCGTCCAGGCCCGGAAGCTCCCCGGCCGGTACCGGGATCGACGTCCTGCTGCGGAGGTTCGGCACCGAGGACGAGCTGGACGCCCTCGCCGCGGGCAACCGCGCCGCCGGTGGCACACCCGCCGCCGGCATCGTCGACGTACGCGACGACCGCACGCTCCAGCTGTCGTGCGCGGGTGCCATGAAACTGCCGTACACCGTCATCCACTTCGCCGACCCGACCAAGATCCCGCTGGAGATCGTGCTGGCCGCGGCCGAGTCCGCCGACGGCAAGCTGGTGACCGTCGTCGACGGCCTGGAGGAGGCGGCGATCGTCTTCGACGTCCTCGAACGCGGCTCGGACGGCATCCTGTTCACGCCCCGCAGCGCCGACGAGGTGTTCGCGCTGGCACGGCTGCTCGAGGCCACGACACCCCAGTTGAAGCTGTCCACGCTGACCGTGGAGAGCATCCGGCACGTCGGACTCGGCGACCGGGTCTGCGTGGACACCTGCTCCCACTTCGAGGAGGACGAAGGCATCCTCGTCGGCTCGTACTCCTCCGGGTTCGTGCTGTGCTGCAGCGAGACCCATCCGCTGCCGTACATGCCGACCCGGCCGTTCCGGGTCAACGCCGGGGCCCTGCACTCGTACACGCTCGGACCGGACAACCGCACCAGCTACCTGAGCGAGGTGGGCTCCGGCAGCGTCCTGCTGGCGGTCGGTGCCGACGGCCGCACCCGGCGGGTCGTCGTCGGCCGGGCCAAGCTGGAGTCCCGGCCGCTGCTGGAGATCCGCACCCACGCCGAGGACGGACGGCTGGTCAGCCTGACCGTGCAGGACGACTGGCACGTACGGGTGCTCGGACCGGGCGGGAAGGTCCTCAACGTCACCGAACTGCGCACCGGTGACGAACTGCTCGGCTACCTGGCCACGGACAAGCGCCATGTCGGCCTGCCCATCGGCGAGTTCTGCAAGGAGGTCTGAGGCCCCATGGGCGAACGCGCACCGAACACGGCCGACTCGATGGACTCCCTCGTCCAGCGGCTGTTCGACGCCCGGGACGACGACCTGCCGTTCCTGATACATCGCCAGGAGATGGTCAACCGCAGGGAGTTACGTGAGCGGGTGGCCAAACAGGCCGCCGTGTTCGCCGGATACGGCATCGGCCCCGGCAGCACTGTCGGCCTGCGGACACCGCCCAGCTTCACCCAGGTGGAGGTGCTGCTCGCCCTGTGGCGGCTCGGCGCCCAGGTGCTGCTCCTCGACTTCCGGCTCAAACCGGCCGAGGTGGAGGCCCTCTGCGCGGTCTGCCGGCCGCAGTTCCTCGTCGGCGCCGGGTCCAACGTCCGGGCGGCGTTCGGTTTCCGGCCCGAGTACGAGATCACCACCGAGTGCCGCAGGACCGGCCGGCCGGCCGCCACCGGGCACCGGCTGGTGCAGTTCAGCTCGGGCTCCACGGGGCGGCCGAAAGTGATCGGCAGGACCGTGCGCTCGCTCGCCGCCGAAGTGGACGCGTTCGCCACGGTCCCCGGCATGCCGGGGGAGGGCGACCGACTGCTGCTGCTCAGTTCGACAGCGCACAGCTTCGGACTGATCGGCGGACTGCTGTACTCGCTGGGTGCCGGTGTCTCCGTGGTGTTCGCGCCCCGCGTCTCCGCCCGCGACATCCTGCGGACCGCGGTGGACCATCGGGTCACTGCCCTGTTCGGAGTGCCGACGCACTTCGAACTCCTCGCGTCCGCCCTCGATCCGCCCGCCCTGCCCGAGCTGCGGATCGCGGTGTCGGGCGGCGAGCTGATGCCCCCGCGGGTCGCGGCGCGGTTCGCCGAACGGTACGGCGTCCCGGTCGGCGAAGCCTATGGCACCACCGAGACCGGCATCGTCGCCATCGATGTCGGCGGCGCGCTGCGGCCCTCGGTCGGCCGGGCCGCACCGGGCGTCGTGGTACGGCAGTACCGGGGCGAACTCGACGTGGCGCTGGCCGAATCGCCGTACCTCTTCGACTCGGGCGGTATGCAGTACGCGGACGGCTGGCTGCACACCCGGGACCGGGCCACCGTGGACGACACCGGGGCGGTCAGCGTGCACGGCCGGGCCGACTCGCTCGTCGTGACCGGCGGTCTGAAGGTTGATCTCACCGAGGTCGAGCACGTGCTCCGCGAGCACCCGGCGGTCGAGCAGGCGGTCCTGGTCCACGACGGCGTGACCGAGGCGTATGTCGCGGTGGCCGCCGATGCCGGGGAGCCGTCCGCGGAGGAACTGCTGCGGTGGTGCCGGGAGCGGCTGGCCGACTACAAGCTGCCGAGGGTGATCCGGCTGCTGGAGACCCTGCCGCGTACGTCCAACGGGAAGCTGCTGCGCCAGGCGGCGGCGTTGCGAGCGGCGGCGGGCGGTGCGTCGTAGGCCGGCCCCGGCCGCCGCCCGAACACCTTCCGCGCGATCCCCCCGATTCCCCCCCGCCTCCCCGATTCACCCACCGGTACCTCTCACTGGAGTTCTCCGACCATGAGCACATCGACCCTGGAAGAAGAGATCCGCGAGTTCGTCCTGACCGCGGTCATCGACGAGATGAACATCCTGACCAGCCGTGAGGGCATCACCGACGAGAGCCCGGTGACCGTCGGCGGGCTGGACGTCGACTCGCTCAGCCTGATCGAGCTCACGATGCGGCTGGAGTCCCGGTTCGGCGTGGAGATCCCGGACACCGACATCGAGCCGCTGGCCTCCCTGACCCTCGGCGGACTCGTCGCCGACGTCGTCCGACGCGGTGCGCGGGCATGAGCACGGAAGCGGTGCCGTCCCCCATCACCACCGACACCGTCCGGCAGTTGCTGTCGGACCGCAAGGTCTTCCCCGGGCTGCCCGACGACCTCGGCGAGGACGCCGAACTGGTACTGGACTCCCTCGGGCTGGTGTGGCTCCTCCATGTGGTCGAGGAGCGCTACGGCCTGGTCGTCGAGCCCACCGACGAGGACATCGCCGGGCTGACCTCACTGCGGCGGCTCACCGGATATCTGCGCGCGGCGCAGACCGACCGGGCGGAAGGGAGCGGCCGGGATGAGCGGTGACGTGACGATCACCGGCTTCGGCATACGTACCGCGTTCGGCACGGGCGCGGATGCCCTCCGGCGCGGGGTCTTCGCGGGGGTCCCCGCGTTCCGCCCCACCACGCGGTTCGACACCGGCCCGTACCGCACGCCCATGGCTGCCGCCGAACCCGACGGACCCGACGCGGTCGAGGACTGGGCCCTGCGCCACGCACTCGCCCGCTGCGGCACGGAAGCCCTCGACATGGCCGGCCTCGGCCCGGGCACGGAGGCGGCGATCCTGCTCGGGGTGGCCGGCGACCACACCAGCGTCACGCGCTACTGGCGGAACCGGCCGGATGCGGCGACGTCCGTATCGGGGGGCGGGGCTGAGGGCGGGGGCGCGGGGCGGAACGGGGGCGCTGTCCCGAGCGGTGCGGCCGGTGAGGGCGTGGGCCGGATCGCGGATGTTGTGCTGAACGGCGCTGCGGGCGAGGGAACGAGCCGGGACGGGGGCGTTGCCCCGAGCGGCGCTGCCGGTGAGTGCGTGGGCCGGAATCGGGACACTGGCCCGAGCGGCGCTGCCGGTGAGCTCGTGGGCATGAACGTCGGCGTCATGCCCAAGGCCGGGCCCGTTGGCGAGCCGGGCGGCGGGGCCGCTGCGCGGTACGCCGACGCCGTGCCCGCGCGGCTCGCCGAGTTGCTGGCCGGTCAGCTCGGGCTGACCGGGCCCCGGCTCACCTTCACCAACGCCTGTGTCGCCTCCGCCGCCGCGATCATCCACGCCTGCCGGCTGATCTCCTCCGGCCGGATCGACGTGGTGGTCTGCGCGGGCGGATACCTGGTGGAGGAGGAGACCTTCGGCAAATTCGACTCCGGCCGGGCCCTCTCCCGCGACGGCATGGTGCGCCCGTTCAGCGCCGACCGCAGCGGGCTGCTGCTCGGCGACGGAGTAGCGGCCGTCGTACTGGAGTCCGCCGAGCACGCCCGGCGGCGCGGTGCCCGGCCGCTGGCGTCCGTGGTGGGCTGGGGCGCGGCGACGGACGCCCACCACATCGCCCAGCCGCATCCCGAGGGAGCCGGCCTGGCCCGGGCCGCACGGCAGGCGCTGCGGCTGGCCGGCGACCCGGACGGGGCGGCCCTCGGCTATGTCAACGCCCACGGCACCGGCACCCGGTACAACGACGGCGCCGAGACCCGGGGGCTGCGAGCCGCCCTCGGGAAGCGGGCCGATTCGATCCCGGTGAGCTCGACCAAGAGCACCACCGGGCACCTCCTGGAGGCGGCGGGCATCGTGGAGTTCGTCATCACGACGCTGGCCCTGACGGACGGGGTGCTGCCGCCGACCGCCGGGTTCACCCGGCCCGACCCGGAGTGCGACCTCGACTACGTGCCGAACCGGCCGCGCCGGGCCGACCCACGCCGGGCCCTCACCATCAACGCCGCCTTCGGGGGCGCCAACACCGCACTCGTGCTGGAGCGGCCGTGACGACGGACAAACCCGTACCCCGCTCACCCCTCGGCATCCTGGCGAGCGCCACCGCGACCCACGGCACCGGGTTCCCGGACGACATCGAGCTGCCGAGGCTGCCCGGGTTCGTGGAGTCGGCGTTCAGCCCGCTGGCGTACGAGGTCGCCAGGCAGTGCCTGGCCGAAGTTCCAGGGGACGGGTCCCGGACCGCCGTTGCACTGGCCGGCCTGATGGGCGACACCACCACCGCGGACCTGGCCAGCCGCCGTATGGTCGCCGGCCGGGTCCACAACCCGCTGCTGTTCATGCAGGCCACCCCCAACTCCGTACTGGGCCATATGAGCCGGGAGTTCGGGATCACCGGGCAGATGTTCAGCCTCTCCACCCTCGACGACGCGCTGACCGAACTGCTGGCGCTGGCGGACCTCCTGCTGGAGGACCCGGAGCTGGGCAGGGTGCTCGTGCTGGGCGTGGAGCTGGGCGGCGGTGAGCGGGCGGCAGCCGTACACCGGGAAATGGCCGTAGGCGAGCCCCCGTTGGCCGGCCTTCCCGCGAACGCCGGCCGGGCGGCCGCGCTGCTGCTCGCCCGGCCCGGCGACGGAGCTCCCGTGACGGTCCGAGCGGACGAGACGCACGACGGCGATGCCGGGACCGCCGCCCGCCCCGGAAGCATCCAGGGCCTCTTCGACCTGGCGGCCACCCACTCCGAGGTAAGGAAGGCGACGCGGACCCATGCTCATCAGTAGGCAGGAGCGCGCCCGGATCTGCTCCGACACCGAACTGGGCGCCGGCAACGTCCTGGAGCGCCTGAAGGCGTACGGCCGCCCGCTCGACGAGCCGGTGCTGCGCACGGACGGCAGCTGGCAGGCGCCGGACGGCAGCCGTCCGCGGGTGCTGACGCTCGGGCGGCTGACCGAGGCCGTCGAGACCTACGCCGGCTGGTACGCCGCACGCGGAGTGCGGCCCCGCGACCCGGTCGCCGTGCACTCCCACTCCAGCACCGAGTTCGCGGTGAACTTCCTGGCGCTGACGTCCCTCGGCGCGATCCCCTCGTTCGTCAACGGCAACCTGGCCCCGGAGACCGCCCGGGAGTACGTGCGCGGACAGGGCGCCGTGGGGGCCTTCACGGACCCGGAACACCAGGCGGTGCTGTCGGGATCGGGTCTCGGCTTCTGTGTCACCGCCGCCGGCATCGGGCCCGCGGACCGCGCGGCCCTGCCGTCGTCGTACCCGTACCGGCACGACCCGACCGACCCGGTGCTCATCTCGCACTCGTCCGGAACCACCGGCACGCCCAAGGGGGTTCCGCACACCCACCGGACGCTGATGTACGCGCAGGTGCACCGGCTGCGCTACTCCACCGGGACCGATATGGAGCGCACCCTGGTCGGGCTGCCGGGCGCGCACAACGCCATGGTGGCGACCCTGCTGTACTGCCTCCTGCTCCGCACGGACATCAAGCTGCTCTCCAGCCGGCGCGGCAGCGACGTACTGGATGCCATCGAGGAGTTCCGGCCGACCACGGTGCTGGCCTTCGCCGGGACCTTCGGCGAGATGGCCGCAGAGGACCTGACCGATCGCCGACTGGACAGTGTCCAGGTGTGGTTCAACACCGGGGACGCCGCGCACGAGGCGCACATCCGGGCCCTGGTGCGGTACGGCAGCCACGAGAGGATCGGGCGGGATCTGCGGCGTACCCGGGTCGAGGGCTCCGTCTTCGTGGACGGGCTCGGCTCGTCCGAGGCGGGCTACTCCGTCTTCCACAACCGGCACACCAAGGACACCTCGGCCTACTCGCGCTGCGTCGGCAAGCCGATCAGCTTCGCCGAGGCCGCCGTGCTCGCCGAGGACGGCACCCCGCTGCCGCCGGGGCGGATCGGCCGCCTCGGCCTGAAGTCGCCGACCCTCACGCCCGGTTACTGGAACGACTCGCTGACCTGGAACCGGCTGCGGCTGGGCGGCTACTGGCTCACCGGGGACCTCGCCCACCAGGACGAGGACGGCAACTTCTACCACCTCGACCGGGCGCCCGACGCGATCCGGACCCGCGACGGGATCCTGTTCAGCACCCGGACCGAGGAACTCCTCCTGAGGGAGCTGCCCGAACTGGCCGACTGCACGGTCGTCGGGGTGGCCCCCGAGGGCGTACGGGCGGACTGGGACGGCGGGGGAGAGGCCGAGGCGTACGCGCTGCTCCAGCTCGCGGACGACGGCGCTCCGGCAGGCGACGGCGAGTCCTGGACCGGGCGGGTCAACGCGGTCCTGGCGGCCGCCGGGTTCCCCCTGGTGGCCCGGGCCCTGCGGATGGAACCTGACGAAGTGCCCAAGGGCGCCACGGGCAAGGTACTCAAACGCGTGATGCGCGACCGGTTCGCCGCCAGGGGGCAGGAGTGAGTGACGGGACCAACCACCGCGCGCAGACGGTGGACGCGTACCGACTGTGGTGGCAGCACGACGCCCACTGGTACCAGGGGGTGGCCGGGCGTTTCGGGCAGGAGGCCGCGAACGAGATCAACGCGGAGGCGATGCGCAAGGTGGCCGTGCACGTCGGGCAGCGCGTTGCCCGACGGTCGGGCCCGCTGCCCGAGAGCGGTGACACCGGCAAGGACCTGGAGGAACTGCGCCGCCGCTACGACGAGTGCGGTGACCGCATGTTCCCGCCGGAACTGCGCAACGCCTCCACCGAGGTCGCGGGCGACGACAGCATCGTCCTCACGCTGCGCCGGAACTTCGCCATCACCATGGTGCGGATGGCCGGTTCGCTGGAGGGCTACCGGTGTCCCTGCACCGATATCCACGCGGGCTGGTCCGAGGGGCTCGGCGTGACCCTGACCGAGAACCGGGCCGAGAGCTGTCTGCGCGACGGCGACAAGGCGTGCCGCCTGCTGATGCGGGTCGCCCCGGACCGGGAGGGCTGAGCGGTGCGGGTACTTGTCGCCGGTGCCACCGGAGTGGTCGGGCATCCGCTGGCCGGCGCGCTGCGGGCGCGGGGGCACCAGGTGAGCGCCCTGGTACGGGACGCCTCCCGGGCCCCGGACGTGGGCGAGGCCGTGGTCGCCGACGCCCTCGACCGGGCGTCCCTGCTGCCGGCCGTCGCGGCCGCCCGGCCCGACGTGGTCGTACACCAGATGACGGCGCTGCGGCTGCTGCGCGACGATCCCGCGGGCGCCTTCGAGCGGACCGCGCGGCTGCGCACCGAGGGCACCGCCCACCTGGTCGAGGCGGCCCGGGCGGCCGGAGCGCGGCGGCTGGTCGCGCAGTCCATCGCCTTCGCCGCCGCACCGGAAGGGCCGCCGGTCCTCGACGAGGACGCACCCCTCCACATGGACGCCCCGGACCCCGGCTGGGCCGCCACCGTACGGGCCGTCGCCGAGCTGGAACGACTGGTCCTGAACGATGCGGGCCTGAGCGGCCTGGTCCTCAGGTACGGCACCCTGTACGGCCCCGGCACCGCGTACGCCCGTACCGGCGGGACCGGGCAGCGGGTGCTGGCCGGGAAGCTCCCGCTGCCGGAGGGCGGGCCGGGGATCACCTCCTTCCTGCATGTGCAGGACGCCGTGGCAGCGACCGTGGCGGCCGTCGAGTCGGAGGCCACCGGCGTCCTCCACATCACGGACGACGAACCGGCCCCGGCCGCCGCATGGCTGCCGCACTACGCCCGTGAGCTGGGCGCCCCCGCCCCGCGCACGGTTCCGGCGGCGATGGCACCCCGGCTGCTCGGCTGGTTCACAGCCCATCAGCTCACCGCGGCACGGGGCGCGTCCAACGACCGGGCGCGTACGACGCTGGGCTGGAAGCCGCTGCGGCCGAGCTGGCGTGACGGGTTGGGGACGCCATGACCGGGCCCGGCGAACCGGCGGCCGTCCCCTCGCGGCCGGCGGCGGTCCTCCTGGTCGTCGTCTGCGCCCAGATGCTGATCTGGCTGGACACCTCGATCCTCAACGTCGCCGTCACCACCCTGGCCGACCCGGCCGAGGGCCTCGGTGCGACGCCCGCCGAACTGGAGTGGGTGGCGAGCGCCTACACCCTGGTCTTCGCCGGCGGTCTCTTCGCGGGCGGCGCGCTGGCCGACCGGTTCGGCCCCCGGGCCACCCTCCTCGCCGGACTCGCGCTGTTCGGCGCGGCCTCCGCCGCCGGAGCGTTCGCGGGGAGCCCGGCGTGGCTGGTCGTGGCGCGCGCGTTCATGGGCGCGGGCAGCGCGCTGCTGATGCCGGCGACCCTGTCGGTGATCGTGCGGAGCACCCCGGAGGCGAAACGCACCCGGGCGATCGCGATCTGGAGCTCTTCCAGCGGTCTGGGCGTGGCCGTCGGCCCGGTGGCGGGCGGGGCCCTGCTCAGCAACTTCTGGTGGGGATCGGTGTTCCTGGTCAATGTGCCGATCGTCGTCCTGTGCCTGGCCGGAGTCGCCGCCGTCGTACCCGAGTTGAAGGGGCCCCGGCGCAGAGCGCTCGACCTCCCGGGCCTCGCCCTGTCGGTGCTCGGCCTCGGCGGCGTGGTCTACGGGATCATCGAAGCCGGTGACGGACAGGCCTGGTACGGGCCGCGCGTCCTGCTCCCGCTGGTCCTGGGTGGCGCCCTGCTCCTCGCCTTCGTGGCCGGTCAGCGCAGGTCCCCGGCGCCCAGCCTCGATCTGCGGCTCTTCCGGCAGCCGGGGTTCACGGCCGGGAGCGTGGTGCTGCTGATCGCGTTCATGGCCTTGGCCGGGCACCTTTTCTACGCGGCCTTCTACCTCCAGGGGCCCCGCGGGCTCACCCCCGCCGAGGCTGGCACCGTGATGATCGCCGCAGCGGTCGGCATCGTCCTGGGCAGTCAGTCGTCCCCGGCGCTGAGCAGGCTGCTGTCGGCCCGGTGGACGGTCGCTGCCGGCGTCCTGGCCACGGCGGCCACCTACCTCGCCTACGTCTGGCTCGACGGGCGCACCCCGGTCCCGGTCATCGTCGCGCTGCTGTGGATCCAGGGCTTCGGGATGGGCCTGGTCGGGACGCCGGTCACGGCCGCGATGATGCGCGGGGTGCCACCGCATCTCGCGGGCGCGGGCTCGGCCGTCAACAGCGTCACCCGCCAGGTCGGGGGAACGCTCGGGGTGGCGATGGCCGGTTCGATCCTCTCCGGCGTGTACCGGGAGCGGATGGCGGACGCCGAACTGCCCGGCACCGCACAGGGATTGGACCCGGCCGCCGAGGAACAGGCCCGGGCCTCCGCCGAGGCGGCCCGCTCACTGGCCGGTTCGCTGCGTCTGCCCGAACTGGCGGCCACGGCGGACCGGGCCTTCCTCGACGCGATGTACGCCGCCACCCTCGCCGTCGCCGCCCTGGCCCTCGTCGGATGCGCGGTGGCCGTCGTGGGGCTGCGGACCCGAGCACCGCGACCGGGGAACGTCCCGGACCGACGGGCACGGGACGAACCGGTGGAATCCACGTGAGCGTCCACAGACCAGCGGCAGGACAGGAGAGGGAAGCCATGCCGGCGCAGTCGACGACCCGTTCGGTCTTCGTCACCGGGGGGAACCGGGGGATCGGCCTGGCCGTAGCCCGCCGCTTCGCGGCGGCGGGAGACCGGGTGGCGGTGACCTTCAGAGGTGCGGAGCCGCCCGCTTCCGAGGGCTTCCTCGCCGTACGGTGCGATGTGACGGACAGCCGGCAGGTGGACCGGGCCTTCACGGAGGCCGAGGAAGCCCACGGTCCGGTCACCGTCCTGGTCGCGGGCGCGGGCGCCGCCAACGACCGCCTGCTGGTGCGGATGAGCGACGCCGACTTCACCTCCGTCATCGACACCAACCTCACGGGTGCCTTCCGCGTCGCCCGGCGAGCCGTGCGCGGAATGCTCCGCGAAGGCCACGGCCGTATCGTGCTCGTCTCCTCCACGTCGGCGCTGCACGGCGCACCCGGGCAGACCAACTATGCGGCGGCGAAGGCCGGGCTCGTCGGATTCGCACGGTCGCTGACCCATGAACTCGGCCCCAGGGACATCACCTGCAACGTGGTGGCGCCCGGCCTCACCGAGTCGGACATGAGCCGCGCCCTCACCGCCCGCCAGCGCGAGGACCTGCTGCGCCGGACCCCGGCCGGACGCCTCGCCCGCCCCGAGGAGGTCGCCGACGCGGTGGCGTTCCTGGCCGGTGCCGGGTATGTGCGCGGCGCCGTCGTCCCGGTGGACGGAGGCGCCGGGCTCGGGCACTGAGGGCGCGGTGTCCCCTGATTCAGGCCAGGTTGCGTTCGAGGGCGGTGACGTAGTTGTTCATGAAGTGGTCGCGCACTCCGTCGCTCGCCGGGGCGAAGGCGTCCGCGGTCATGCCGCCGACACGGTCGACGAACCCGGTGACCAAGGGCAGCGTGGTGTGCACCTTGCCGTGGGAGTCGATGTACCGCAGGGCCTCGACGTGGGTGAAGGCCGGCTCCGGGGGCATCTGCGGGACGATGTCGTTGTTGTTGACGAACCGGTAGAGCCGGTCCTTGAAGCCCTTGTTGCAGGCTTTGGCGAGCAGCCGGTCGCAGGTACGGGGCTGGCCGAAGGTGTAGACGCCGTGGGCCCGCAGCTGCGGCTCCTCCAGGTACATCCGGCAGCCGGCCAGCATGGCGAGTGCCCCGCCCAGGCTGTGGCCGGTGAACCAGACCGACTGCTCCTGGTCGCGCAGATCGGCGAGCCCGTCCCGGACCGTGGGGAAGATCGACTCCAGGGCCTCGCCGAAGCCGTGGTGGATGTAGCCGGTGCCCGCCGGGCCCGGCACGGGCGGTGTGACGGCGTCCGTGAGCCAGTCGCGGATCCGCACCGGTTCCGTGCCCCGGAAACCGATGATGATCATCCTGTCGCTGGCCATCGTGTACGCCTGGGTGTCCTCCAGCGGAAACGGCGGCGTGAACCGCGTCTCGTGATGGAGCACCCGGTTGAACCCCCACTGCCGCGCCTGCTGCTCGATGGTGGCCCGGTCCTTGTAGGCCAGGTCGGACGCCTTGGCCATCCAGTAGGCGTGCTGAAGGCTGTATCCGGTGACGGAGTGATCGATGCTGTGGGGCGCAGACACCAGCGGGTCCTTTCCCGGGTGCGGCGCGCGGCGGCTGGACCGCGCCGCGGAAACGGCACCCTGAGGTGGCGGGGGAGGCAGCCCCGTCCTATCGCGGGTGGGGTGCCGCTTCCGTGGCAGCGCGCCCCGGGGTCACCCGGACGGACCGCCGGCGTGACCAGGACGCTCCTGCGGCACGTGCGGCCGGGTCATCCCGTGCCGTACAGCGTCGTGAGCAGTTCGAGCGCGGCCTGGGCGGCGGGATGCGGCTCGTCCCGCCACCAGGCGAGGCGCACCGCGATCGGCTCGGCGTCGCGCACCGGCCGGTAGACGATGCCGGGGCGCGGGTACTGGTGCGCGGTCGACTCGGCCGTCATGCCCACACAGCGGCCCAGGGAGATCGCGGTCAGCCAGTCGTCGACGTCGTGGGTGGCCCGGGTCGCCGGAGGGGAGTCCGGTGGCCACAGCCGAGTCGTGGTGGTGCCGGTCCGCCGGTCGATCAGCAGGGTGCGTCCGCCGATGTCGGCGAGCCGCACGGAGCGGCGGCGGGCCAAAGGGTCGTCGGAGGCCATCGCGCACAAGCGCCTTTCCAGGCCCACGATGGCGGAGTCGAAGCGGCGGTCGTCCAGCGGCCTGCGGACCACGGCCAGGTCGCAGGCCCCCTCCGCGAGCCCGGCGGTGGCGGAGTTGACGCGGACGAGCCGCAGCTCCGTCTCCGGGCGCGTGTCGGCCCAGCGGCGCTGGAACGCCAGTGTGTGGCGGCCCACGGCCGACCAGGCGTAACCGATCCGCAGGCAGACATGGCCCGAGGTGGCCTCCTGGACCAGATCGTCCACCTCGCCGAGCACCCGCCGGGCATGCCCCAGCACGCGCAGCCCCGTTCCGGTCGGACTCACCTCACGGGAGGTCCGCCGCAACAGCCGTACCCCGAGGGCGCGTTCGAGGGAGGCCAGCGTGCGGGACACGGCGGCCTGGGAGACTCCGAGCGCGATGGCGGCGTCGGTGAAGCTGCCCTCGTCGACGATCGCGACGAGACAGCGCAACTGCCGCAGCTCCACATCCATGACTCCAGCGTATAGATGGCCCCGCGGATGCATTTTGCGTAACCCCCGGGCCCTCTCAGGATCGGGTCATGCACGCAGCCTCCGCACCGACGCCGACGCCGACGCCGACGCCCGCGCCCGCGCAAGGAGCCGTCACGGCGTCCTCCGCCCCGGAACTCGGCACCCCGGACCCTGGCGGGCGCCTCGCCGGTGTGGTCACCATGTTCGGCAGCGGTCTGTCCAATCAGACCGGCGCCGCGATCGGTTCCCTGGCCTTCCCCGTCCTCGGACCGGTCGGTGTCGTCGCCGTGCGCCAGTACGTCGCCGCGATCGTCCTGATGGCCGTCGGCCGCCCCCGCCTGCGTGCCTTCACCAAGCGGCAGTGGTGGCCGGTCCTGCTCCTGGCCCTGGTGTTCGGGACGATGAACCTGTCCCTGTACAGCGCCATCGACCGCATCGGCCTCGGTCTCGCGGTGACGCTGGAATTCCTCGGGCCCCTGAGCATCGCCCTCGCCGCGTCGCGCCGCCGTGTGGACGCCTGCTGCGCGCTGATCGCCGCGGCGGGCGTCGTCACCCTGATGCGGCCGCAGCCCTCCACCGACTACCTGGGTATGGGCCTCGGACTGCTGGCCGCCGGCTGCTGGGCGTCGTACATCCTGCTCAACCGCACCGTCGGCCGGCGCGTCCCCGGAGTGCAGGGATCTGCCGCGGCGGCCGGAGTCTCCGCCCTGATGTTCCTGCCGGTCGGCATCGTGCTCGTCGTCGACCGTCCGCCGACCGCGGGGTCCGTGGCCTACGCCCTGGTGGCCGGTGTCCTGTCCTCGGCCGTCCCCTATCTGGCGGACCTGCTCACCCTGCGCCGCGTCCCGGCCCGGGTCTTCGGGCTCTTCATGAGCGTCAATCCCGTGCTGGCCGCCGTGGTCGGCTGGATCGTCCTCGACCAGAACCTGGGCTGGACCGAGCTGGCGGCCATCGCGGCCATCGTGGCCGCCAACGCGCTCAGCATCCTCACGTCACGCGCCTGAGCCCCACGTGAAGAACCGGGCCACCACGGCCCCCGCGAACGCGCGGCGGGGGAGTGGTGACCCGGCTGGAGGGGGGTCAGCGGGTGAACGTGGTCCGGTGCTCCTTCAGGGAGCCGCAGTTGGAGCCGACCACCTGGACGTACACGTTGGCGATGTTGCCGCCCCAGTCGACGCAGTGGCCCTTGCCCCGGACGTAGGTCGGTCCGGCGTACGACTTGAAGAGCCCCGCGTCCGAGTCACCTTCCTCGGTGTCGGGGACCCAGACATACGCGGACATGTCCACTGCGGTGCCCGGGTTGTTGCGGATGGTCGTGACGCAGTTGTGTCCGTTGGACGCGTTGTACGTGAGGTAGATCGTGCCGAGCGTGCCGACGGCCGCCGAGTTCACGGTCTTGTAGCCGCTGCCGCAGACCTTCTGCGGGGTGGTGTTGGGCGCGGCGGAGGCGGGCGACGCCAGGGCGGTCATGGTCCCTGCCGACAGCGCGGCGACGGCGGATGCGGCCAGGACGGAACGGATGAATCGCATATTTCCCCCTTGCAACTCTTCGAGGTGGTTGCTCCTGCATGGTGTGACCCGCAGGGGTTCCAAAGGGTTGTGCGCCAACTCGCGGGAAATTCAGGCGAGATGTGGCGAGCGCGAGCGAGAATCCGGTCCGTGGGGCCGGTCCGGCCGCAAGTCCCGGCGGTGGGCGCCCAAGTGTGCCCAGCCTCTTCCGGCTTTAGTCACGGGTTACTTGTGGTGCACGCGAAGTGCAGAGGATCTGCGCAGGGGTGTCACACGGACTGCACACGCCCCTTTCAAAGTCTCGTTAGCGTTACGGCTCGATCCCACCAGTCAGATCGGGAAGACCACACATGGACTACTGCTCCTCGTGCCGTCGGCACCTCAACGGCGCCTTGGTCTGCCCGGGGTGCGGCGCCTACGCCCCGGACATCGACCCCTCCGCCGCCGACGGCCGTACCGGCCCTGCCGCGCCTCCCCCGTGGCGTGAGGGGAACGTGTGGGACGACCGGACCGTGTGGGACGAGAACACGGCCCGCACGCGGGAACTCCACCTCGGGCACACCGGGTCGCTCGGAGTCCACCAGGCCCCGGCCACGGCCACGGCCTCGGTCGGCGGCCCCGAGATACCGGTCACGGACCCGTCGGACGGCCACGGCACCGCCGCGGCCGACGACTACCAGGTCCCGCAGCAGGGGCGGGCGGCCCGGCGTCGTCAGCTGGCACGCTGGAAGAAGAACCAGCGCCGGGCCGTGGTGGCGACCGCCGTCGCGCTCGTCGGAGGCGGCCTGACCGTCGCCGCCATGAAGGGGGACTCGACGCCCGGCGTCCAGGCGGCCACGGCGCCGGAGGACACGACCATGGGCGGCGCCGGGGGAGAAGCACCGGCGTACACCGAACCGACGTCGACCCAGCGCGACACCCCGCGTTCCACGCCGACGGGGCCGGGGACCGGCAAGGCCCCGCACCGCGAGCAGGCCCGGACCACAACGCCCCGCACGCCACCCGCGGACCCGAGGACGGACGCGGCGGCCACGCCCCGCGAGCTGCCGCTGACGACCCCGCGGCAGCGGACCACGGTCCCGAGCACCGTCGACACGGTCACCGGGAACGCCGGTGCGTCCACGTCGAAGGGCACCGACCGGACGACGCCGCCAGCGGGCAACACCGGTGCGGACACGCAGCAGCCCGCGGACCCCACGACCCCGCCGGCGGCGAGCCCCACGCCGACCTCTCCCTCGAACTCGAACTCGGGCTCGGGCTCGAACTCGGACGACTCGAAGTCCAAGGAGCTCTGCCTGCTCGTCATCTGCCTGGGCTGAGTGCCGAGAGGGCGGCCGCCGGAATCCGGTGGCCGCCGCGCCCCGCTCTCCGTAGCTTCGGGCGCATGGCTGACGAGTGCTTCCGGCATCCGCGGCTCGCCGCGGTCTACGACCCGCTCGACCCCGACCGCCGCGACCTCGACCCCTATCTGCGCATGGCGGAGGAGTTCGGGGCGTGTCAGGTGCTCGACATCGGCTGCGGGACAGGCGTGTTCGCGCTGCTGCTGTCCGCACGCGGTTTCCAGGTCGTCGGCGTCGATCCCGCCGGGGCGTCCCTCGACGTGGCCCGCGGCAAGCCGGGCGGCGAGCGGGTGCGGTGGGTCCACGGCGATGCGACGGCTCTGCCGCCCCTGACCGCCGACCTCGCGACGATGACGGGCAACGCGGCCCAGGAGATCACCGACCCCGAGGACTGGCGCGCGTTCCTGCGAGGTGCCCGGGCAGCCCTTCGGCCGGGAGGCCGGCTGGTCTTCGAGACACGGATCCCGGCTCGCCGCGCCTGGCAGGAGTGGAATCGCGAGGCGACGTATGCCGTTTCGGACGTCCCCGGTGTCGGCACCGTCGAGTACTGGGTCGAACTGCTCGACGTGTCCCGTCCGTTGGTGACCTTCCGTCAGGTCTACGTGTTCGCAGCGGACGGACAGGTGCTGACCTCGGAGTCGACGCTGCGCTTCCGTGAGCGGCGAGAGGTCGAGACCGAACTCCTCGCGCAGGGCTTCGTGGTGGAGGACGTACGCGACGCGCCCGACCGGCCGGGGAAGGAATTCGTGTTCGTCGCACGACGTCCGGAATCCGCCCACTGAGACGGCCCCGCCGGCACTGCGCAACCGGAATCCGCCCGTACAATCCTCGCGACCAAATCGGGGGCGTCAGCATCGGGGGAATCCGTTGTGGAAACGATCATCGTGCAGTTGCCCGGCCCCGCACAGTGGGACGGGGACGGGGCGGGCAGTCCCGAACTGATCCACCTGGGGCCCGGGGACATCGCCGACTTCGGGCGCGGCACGCCCGGCGGCACCGGGGTGCGCATCACCCTGACCGACCCCGGCGTCTCCCGCCGCGCCGGGCAGCTCGAGGCGGCCGGGGACTACTGGCGGCTGTCCAACTTCAGCCGCAGCGTGTCGTACGTCGTGGAGAACCTGGAGGGAGCCGGCGAGTACCTCACCGTCGCTCCGGGGCGCCTCGGCGCGCCCGTGCCCTTCGAGTTCTCCCGGGTGGTGCTCCCCGCCCTGTCCGGCAACGCCGCCTTCAAGGTGTTCGCACCCCAGCACGCCTACCTCGGCGAGCGGTCTTCGCCGGGCGGCGGGGAACAGACCGTCCACCCCTTCGCCCTGGACCCCACCTCCAAGTACTTCCTCGTCCTGGTGGCCCTGTGCGAGCCCCGGCTGCGCGACCCTGCCGACTCGGCGCTGCCCGGCGTCGGGCAGATCGTGGAGCGGCTGCGGCCACTTGAGTCCTGCCGGGATCTGACCCGCTCCGCGGTCAACTACCACATCGACTACCTCGCCTTCGCCAAACTGCGCCTGGATCTCGGCGAGGAGAGCACGGCCGGAGCCGACGGCGGCCGCACCGGAGCCAAGCGCACCCGGCTCGCCTCGGTCGCCCTGCGCTTCGGCCTGGTACGTGAGGAACACCTCGGCCTGCTGCCGCCCCGCAGCGCCGGCCGCCTCGCCCCGCAGGAGGCCGGCGCATGACGACACCCGACGCACAGGACCCCCAGGATCTCCGGGACGACGACCTGGAAGCGCCTCGCCCCCGCCTCCCCGAGGGCTTCCGGATCGACGGCTGGGAGCTCGGCGCGGTCATCGGCTCCGGCGGCTGGGGGACCGTGTACGAGGCCCGTACGGTCGCCGACGGCACGCCCGCGGCGGTGAAGGTGCTGCCGACCGGTGCCCTGGGCCCCGGCCAGCGCGCCGCGCTCGGCGAACTAGTGGCACGCGAGGTCCGCTTCAGCGCCGAGGCAGACCATCCGCACCTCGTCCGGACCCACGCCGTGTGCACCGTCGAGGCGCCGGAACTGCCCGCCCTGGACGGTGCGATCGCGCTGGTGATGGACCGTGCCGAGCAGAGCCTGAAGGACGTACTGGACGCCGCCGGGAACGGCCGGCCGATCGACGGCGCCGAACGCGTCCTGCGCGGAGTCGCCGCCGGACTGGCCCATATGCACGACGCCGGCTGGGTGCACGGCGACCTCAAACCCGCCAACGTCCTGCTGGGGCCGGGCGGGCAGGTGTGGCTGGCCGACTTCGGTCTTGCCACCGAACTCGACGGCACCCACGCCCATCTGCCCCCGCTCGGCACCCTCGACCATCTGCCGCCCGAGTGGTGGTCCCAGCGCACCGGCACCCAGGGCGCCGTCGTCCGGCCCACCGCCGACATCTGGGCCTACGGCGTCCTCGCCCACCAGGTGCTCACCGGCGGACTCCACCCCTTCGCGGGCGCGACGGCCCGGGCCCGCTCGCTCGCCGCCCAGACCTACGCACGCGGCACCGCACCCCTGCGGCTCGACGCCGGCCTCGCCGACGACACGCGCCGGCTGATCGCCGACTGCCTGGCACCGGACCACACCACCCGCCTCCCGCACACCGCGCGCGACATCGCCGCCAGGATCGAGGACATCACCGGCACCCCGAGCCGCCGCCGGCGACGCCTGGTGCCGGCCCTCGCGGCCGGGCTCGTCGTCCTGACCGCAGGAGCGGTCGCCGGGGTCGCCCTGCTCGGCGGCGGCGCCGGCACCCGGGACGACGACCGTGACAACGGTGTCTCCGCCAACGCCACCGACGCGCGAAGACCGGTGCCGGGTGAGATACCCGCGAACTCCGACGTACCCGAGGCGCTGCGCCCCGTCATCGCCCGCGCCGCCCACCGCTGCACCGACGAGGAGATCACGCCCGTCCTGCTCGCCGCGCTGATCAAGGCGGAGAGCGGCTTCGATACCAACGCGTCCCGCCCGGAGAGCGACGAGTACGGCGTCGCCATGTGGACCCCGTCGGTGTTCCGCGCCTGGGCCGTGGACGGGGACGGTGACGGCGACAAGGACCACATGTCGCCGCCGGACGCGATCGCCACGATGAGCCTGTACGTGTGCTGGCTCGACCAGCGCTTCAAACAGGCCGGGCTGCCGAAGAAGGACCTTCCCGCGCTGGTCGCGGCCGGCTACCGCACCAGCGACCGCACGGTCATCGAGGAGGGCGGCGTACCGCCTCGGGTACGGCCGCACGTGGACAAGGTGCTGCGCTACCTCGAAGCCTACGAACGCTGACCCCCGGCATACGCGAGCGGTGGGCAGGACCCGTCAGGGCCCCGCCCACCGCTCGTCCCCCGTTCCCGTCACGGCCGCGCCGAGGCGCACTCCGGGACGTTCGGCAGCCGGTTGTCCGGCGAGCTGACGTAGATGTTGGAGATGTAGCCCCCGTACTGAGGCAAGTAGGCCCACCACTCGTTGGTGTAGGGCGGCACGCTGACCACCTGGCCACGGACCTGACAGCCCACCAGCACCTCGACCCCGGCCGGGAGTTGAGTGATCCGGGCATCGCCGGTGGCCGGACCCTTGCGGACGTTCACGAACTCGCCCCAGGTGCCGAACCACGTCCCGGAGGGCCGCACCCCGCCCGGCACGTTCAGCGAGCGGGTCAGCCGGCCGAGGTCGGTGTAGGCCTTCCCGTACGACGTCCCGACCGGATGCAGCGTCAGCACGGCCACGATCGCCCGGTCGTCCGCGCCCACCGTGCCGGTGGTGTGCAGCGCGGGACGGGTGAGGTCCACGGCCGCGGCGGCCTTCGCGGCGGGAGCGGGGGCCGGTGCCGCCGGGGCGGTCGTACCCGACGGGCCGCACGTCCCCTTCGCGTAGGCCCCCGACCAGCCCTGCTTCACCGCCCACGGCCGCTCGAACGACCCGGCGACCCCGAAGTGCTGGTCGAAGCGGTCCGAGGCGCAGCGCGTGGAGCGGCGCAGATTGTCCATGACGAAGTCACGGACGGGCGCGGGCGCCTTGTCCAGGAGGTAGCGGTAGATCGTCACGGTGTCGCGGGCCGACAGGGCGGTGTAGCCCCAGTAGCCCTCGTACCCGTCGGGCGGCGGCGCGGTGTCGCGCAGGCCGAGCCGGGCGGACATCCGGTCGATGATCGCCGAGCCGCCGTAGTTCGTCCAGTAGTGGTCCGCGGCATCGTCCCAGCTGCTGCGCAGCATCGGCTCCAGCCGGGCCCGGTCGGCCTCGGGCACCGTGTAGTCGGGCCCTCGGTCCCACAGGAAGTCCAGGGCCAGCAGCAGCTTGACGACCGACGCGGACCGGAACCGCGCGCTCTCGTTGACCTGCTCGGTGAAGGTGCCGGTGCGGCGGTCGAAGACCGCGACCCCGGCGGTGACGCCGTCCGGGATCTGGACGGCCTCGGCGCCGCGGCCGGCCTGAACGGCCGTGGCCGGCCGGGGAACCGCCGTCGCGCCGCCCGGGAGCGACACGATCGTGACGACGGTCGCGAGCGCGGCGGCGCCGCGCAGGAGTGTGCGCATGGTTGCCCTTCATGGTCGCCCGGGTGTCGGCGGGAACCTGCCCCCGCGCCGCCACCCTAGGAGCCGGAGGGGCGCGGGCGGTCCTGACGTATGTCAGGGAGCCCCCGAAACGAGCGGACCTGGCTGTTCGACCCTGATAAGTGTCAGGTGTCGTGGATGTGGTGACGCCCCGTACGGTCGCGACCAGACCACCCGAACCACAACGAAAGAGGGCTCATGAGCCGCCGATCGCTCAGGACACTGCTGGCCGCCGGGGGCGCCGCCGCGGTGATGGCGCTCCTCCCCACCTCCGCCCAGGCCGCGCCGTACTCGGGCGGCAACTACGGGGCCTACGGGATGGAGGGGCAGTACCCCACCACCTCCTTCTGCTCGGGCTCGTTCCGGCAGATCGGGGCCACCAAGTACGCCGAAGGCATGGCCCTGAAGTACTTCTACTCCGACAAGTGCGGCTCCTTCGCCCGGATCGAGAGTTCCCGGCCCGGCTGCGCGGCCGTGCTGCAGCGATCCAACAGCGGCGCGGGACGGGTCGACGGATGGGTCTCGGAGACCGTCGACTCCGGCATCAACTACGCCTACACGCAGATGGGCAACAACCTCAACGGCCGCGTCTCGCGCGCGCTGCTCTCCTGCGACGGCCACGACCTGACCTCGACCGGCTGGTACTGAGCCGGCCGGCTCTGAGCCGGTTCGTACCGAGCCGCACCCACACCACACAGGACGACAAGAAGGAGTCAGTCATGCGCAGACACATCCGGCGCACCGCGTGTCTCGCCCTGGCGGGCGCGGCCCTGATGCTGTCGCCCGTCACCGCCAACGCCCAGGAGCAGGCGCCCGCTTCGGACACCTCCACGCGGCAGGTGCAGTCCCGGGGCGGCTACTTCCTCGGTGACGGCGTCAACATCCGCAGCAGGCCCGTGGACGGCACGATCCACGGCCAGGGGTACTTCCGCGAGACGTTCACCGCGCACTGCTGGAACGGCGACGGTCACTGGATCTACCTGACGGCCCACCGGGGCAATGTCACCGGGTGGGTCAAGGTCGACTACGTCTACTACACGGACATGGGCCCGATGGGCTACTGCTGACCGGCACGAGCCCGCGGCGGGTCACCGGTCTCCCGGTGGCCCGCCGCAGGCGTGTGGAGCGAAGGCGCGTCAGCAGTCCGGGACTCCGGCGATCTTCTCGCCGCCCCGGATGTACAGGTTGTTCACCCAGGCGATGTCACTGCCCGAGAACTCCATGACGGCGGTCCACCAGTTGTTGGTGCCCACGGCCGGGTCGCGCACCGTCTGGCCCTGCGTCTGGCACACGGCGTCCGCCCACCACTTGGAACGGACCGCGAGACGCGGGGAGTCGGTGGTCGGCTGCTGGCGCAGGTTGACGTCGGTGGCCCAGATGTAGACGTCGGTCAGGGTCGGGTCGCCGTTGTTCGCCGCGGCGGCCGGGGCCGCCTGTGCGGTGCTCGCGAGCGCGCCGACGGTGAGCGCTGCCGCGGCGAGGCCCATGGCGGTACGGCTGATCAGTCGCTTCATGTGTCTGTCCCCCGTAGGACGATGGTGTGGTCGGGAGTGGTCATGACGTGGGTCAGCAGCGTGCCGAGGCCGGCAGGTCGCCGTACTCGTTGCCCTTGAGGTACACGGCGCTGACGTAGCCCTCGAGGAGCTTCACCCAGACGTCGTTGCTGTAGCCGTTGTCAGTGATGCGCTCGCCACGGGTCCAGCAGTAGGCGCCGAGCGGCTGCCCTGCCGGGCTGGTGGTGATCTTGCCGTAGGTAGTGCCCGGCCCGTAGCGGACGTTGACGTTCTCGTACGGCACGACCGCGTAGGGCGCCGCCTTGACGCGGACAACGCCCTCCTGGCCGGCGGCCGACGCAGCGGCGGTTCCCGCGGTGAGCGGACCGAGCAGCGCGAGCGCCCCGGCGCCGACGAGCGCGGCCCTTGCGAAGATGCGAGTGGACATGTCGAGTTCCCCCTGAACTGATGTGCAGCGGTGCGGCTCGTGGCCGACGCTCAGTAATGTAGGGAGACCCGGGGCGACATGGTCCCTGACAATTGTCAGGGTTGCCCGGGACGGCCGGGACTTCGCGGAATCGGGGGGCGTTCAGCCACCTTGCCGGATGCGGCCGAAAACCGCTCGACGCCCCTCACCCTCCCTGTCTACGATCCACGCCGCGGCATCGCGTGCCGGTCACCGGCCGGGTGAGGCATGGAGGCGCCGCGGAGATGCCCGTGGAGGCATTGACCAGTGTCAGTCGAGTTCAATCACACCATCGTCCTGTCCCGTGACCGGGAGAAGTCCGCTCGTTTTCTCGCGGAGATCCTGGGACTCGAGGTCGGGGCACCGGCCGGAGTGTTCCTGCCGGTGACGACCGCCAACGGCGTCACGCTGGACTTCCTCACCATCGACGCCGACATTCCCATGCAGCACTACGCGTTCCTCGTCTCCGAGGAAGAGTTCGACGAGGCCCTGGCCCGTCTCGTCGCGGCCCGGATCCCCATCCAGGCCGACCCGCACGGCAACCAGCCGCGCCGCATCAACCGCCACGACGGCGGCCGAGGCGTCTACTTCCTCGACCCGGCGGGCCACGGCCTGGAAATCATCACCCGCCCCTACGGCACCGACCCGGATTCCCCGCTGAACGGCGTCACGGAGGACGTGCCCGGGGCGGTCTGAGCCGGGCATTGAGTGAGGGGCGTTGTCAGTGGCGGCTGGCAGCATCGCGGTCATGACGGATGCGATGTGCGACTGGCGGCCCTTCCTCGTCCGGTGGAGCGAGGAGTGGGCGGACGCGTTACGCCCCGACGACTCGCGCGGCGAGCCGGACGAGGAAGCCCGGCGGGCCGGATGGCTGGGCTTCGCTCCGGCGCCGAACGCCCGGATCGCGGCTCTGGAGGAGCGGCTGGGCCTCCGACTGCCGCCGTCCTACCGGGCGTTCCTCCAGGTGACCGACGGGTGGCGGCACGCGGGCCAGTTCGTCTGGCGGCTCGCCGGCACCGAGGACATCCGCCGGCACGAGGACGCCTCCGGCTTGGCCGGGTGGTTGCAGGAGGAGCTGGTCGAGGACTCCACGCCGGAGGAGGTGCTGCTCGCCGGGATGGGGAAGCGTGCCCTGCAGCTGGACGTGGAGTCCGATGCCACGTACGTCCTGATGGACCCGGGAGACGTGGGCGAGGACGGCGAATGGGCCGTGTACGAGTACGCCACCTGGAGCGGCGAGTACCCCCAACGGCACGCGTCCTTCCGGGCGTTCATGGAGGCGATGCACCGCCAGTTCCACATGCTGAGGGCGAGCCGCCTGGGCGAGGAGTTCGCCAACAGCACGACACAGGCCCTGGACCGGGCGGTGGACCACGCCCGGCTGGAGGCGCTGCGCGGGCACCACGAGCAGGCGAACACGGCTCTGGCGGAGGCGGAGGAGTACGGCAGACCGCGCGCCAAGCCGCTGCGCGACCAGATACGCCGGCTGCTGGGGGACTCCTACCTCGTCGATTTCAGCCGGCTCAAGGCCGATCCGCTGTACGCGCCGGAAGTGCTGCCCGTTCTCGCGCTCCAGCACGTGCGCGACAACTCGGGGTGGGCGTCCCACCTGCGGACGGTTCCCGAGGCGGTGCGCGGGGCGGCTGAGGAGATCCTGCGGCAGGTTCGGCAGGGCACCTTCCGCTACACCGCCGACGGGCCCTTCGGCCGAGCCGTGGACGAGGCCCGCGAGCAGGCACGGTGGGGCGAGACGGACGCCGCGTGGCACATCCTGCGAGCCGCACTCCCGAGCTGGCGGCCACTCGGCCCGGATCATCTCGCCCCGGTCGGGCTGCTCGCCGATCCGCTCCTGGGCCCGCTGCTCACCGCCGACCGAGGACGAGAGCTACTGGCAACGCCGAGGGGAGGGGAGAGGGGCACCGCTCCGCCGCCCACGGCCGATGCCGATCCGCCAGGCCTGGCGTGGCTGGCGGAAGCGGAGCCGGAACTGACCGGAGCCGGGTACCGGTTCGTGCTCGTGGAGGGCGTGGAACCGGCCGAGCTGCCCGGCAGGCTCGCCGATGACACGGCCGTTCTGAACGAGCCGATGGAGCTGTGGCGGGCGCGTCTGGCCCGGAGCGGGAACGGCCGGTCCGCCGCACCCTGGGAGGAACGCGCCCTGGCAGCCGTCGGGCGGGCCGGATCCGGCTGGAGCTTCGCCTTCGACGTGGAGCCGGGGCACTTCCACGAGCGGACGTTCCGCTCCCCGGCGGGCGCGGCGTCCCGCGGCGCCCGCGCGGTGGTCGTCTGGAGCGATCCCTCCGGACTGTTCCACCTGTCCGTGGGCGAGGACGGCGAGGAGAAGTACGCCTTCACCGTGCAGGGCAGCACGACCCGCCGCAGCGGAGCGGTACCGCCCGCGCTGGACCCCGACCGCTTCTTCGGACCGGCCACGGACGCACCCCCGGGCGCGGCCCGCCCCTGGCAGGAGGTCGAGCGACTGGCCTTGTCGGCCGTCGCAGCCGAGTTCGGCGTACGGCTCCCGCGCTTCGCGCTCACCAGCGGACGGCTGCACACCTGCACGTCGCTGTCCTGGATCCGGCCACCGGAGCCCGGGGAGGTGTACCGGTTCGGAACCTTCACAGTGGTGCCTGGTCCCGGCGGGGGAGAAGAAACGGGGTCGTGAGGAGTAGGGCCCCGGCGAGGGCGATGGCTGTGCGGGGGCCGGTCAGGGATGCCACGAGGCCCCATAGTGCGGTCACGGCGGCGAGGGTGGCCTTGCCGGTGGCGGACCAGGTGGTGAGGGTGCGGGTGACCCGGGCCGCGGGGGTGCGGTCGAGGCGGTAGGTCGCGAACACCGGGTTGAACACGGCGCAGCAGGTGATCAGCCCGAACTCGACCACCATGACCAGCGCCAGCCCGGCCGCGCCGGGGCCGACGAAGGCCAGTCCGAGCGACCAGCCCGCCCGCAGCACCCCGGCCGTGCGCAGGACCCGGTGCCGGCCGAACCGTTCGACGAGCCGTGGCGCCAGCCGGGAACCGAGCAGGCCGCCGGTGCAGGGCACCGCGAAGGCGAGGGCGTACTGCCAGGGGGCGAAGCGCAGGTGATCCACCATCAGGACCAGGAGCGGTGGCGAGGCCGCCATGACCAGGGCGTTGAACAGGACCGTGTTGAAGAACAGCGGGCGCAGGACCGGATCGGCCAGGATGTACCGCCAGCCGTCCAGCAGGTCGCCCGCCCGGGGCCGGGTCTCGGCGGACAGTGACCGGGCAGGAGGCTTCTCGCCGGTGCCGATCGCCCCGATTGCGAACGCCGAGAGCAGATAGCTCACCGCGTTCGCTACCACGCTCGTCACCGGGCCGAACAGCCCGATCGCGGCCCCGCCCAGCGGCGGCCCGACCATGCTCGCGGTCCAGTTCGTCGCCTCGAACCGGCCGTTCGCGACGAGCAGGTCCCCCCGGGGCACCAAGTCCTTCAGAAACGCCCCGGCCGCCGCGTTGAAGGTGATGTCGGCCGCGGCGACGGCCACCGACACCAGCAGCAACTGACCGAAGCTCAGCCGGCCCAGCGCGAACGCCACGGGGATGCTCAGCAGCACCACGCACCGGACCAGGTCCGTCGCGATCATCACCGGCCGTTTGCGGCGGACCTCCACCCACGGCCCGAGGGGCACCGACACCACCGCCCCGACCGCCGGTCCCGCCGCGGCCAGCAGCGCCACCTGTGCCGGCCCGGCATGCAGCACGAGAACCGTGATCAGGGCGAACGCGTCGAACGCGAGCCAGGTACCGGCCGTGCTGACCGCGTAGGCACCCCACAGCCACCCGAACCGCCGCCCCAGCGACCGCCGCCCGTCCGCCATACCCGGCGCACACTCCCAGTTCCCGCGGACAACCCGGTGTTGACCGGGAGCCATCCAAGCGAGGACCGGGCCGGGCGAGCAAACAACCGTCCGTCACCCGAGCCACAACCAACCGTTGTGCCTCAGCGGATCAGCGCTGGTACAGCCCCACCAGCGTCCCGTCCGCGAGCCGGTGCCGCTCGACCTCCCGGTGCACCTGCTCCGCGCCCGGCGCGTCGGGCAGGACGCACGGTTCGGACAGGGCGTACAGCCGGAAGAAGTAGTGATGGGCGTCGTCACCCGGCGGGGGATGCGGGCCGCCCCAGCCCTGCTGTCCGTAGCTGTTGACGAGCTCCGTGCCGCCCGGCGGGCAGTGCCCGGCCTCGACGCCGTCGCTGTGCGGGTCGATGCCGACCACGACCCAGTGCGCGAAGGTGCCCGAGGGGGCGTCGGGATCCTCGCAGAGCAGGAGCAGTTCGGCCGCGTCGTCCGGTACGCCGCTCCAGGCCAGGGGCGGGGAGACGTTCGGTCCCTCGTACGAGTACCGGCGCGCGATGAAGGAGTGGTCGTTGAACGCGTTACTGCTGAGTTCGATGCCGGTCATATGGCCCGGGGTACCCCCGCGGGACCCGGACATGCGGTGCGGGGCGGATCGTCCGGGCCGGCCGATCGGCCACCGGATCATCCGCTCGCCAGCGCCAGCGATCCGTCGGGTTCCAGGGTCACGCGCACCCCGCGGCTGATCCGGTCGAGCGTCGTCCGCAGCCAGGCACGGTCCGCCCCGGAGGCGGGCTCCAGCCGCATCCGCCGAGCCCGCAGCGGCACCATGCGCAGCCCGGCCAGCCGTCCGCCGTCCGCCTCGACCGAGACGAGGAACGCGAGCCGCAGATCGTCGCGGTACTCCTCGTAGCCGGAGATCCCCTCGTAGTCGTCGATGAAGTCGCCGCAGCCGTAGAGGATCAGCCGGTCCCGGTACACCTCCAGCGGGCGCGGGTGGTGCGAGGAGTGCCCGTGGACGACGTCGACACCGCCGTCCACCAGGGCGCGCGCGAAACGGACCTGCTCCCGGGGCACGTGGAAGCCCCAGTTCGAGCCCCAGTGCACGGACACGACGGTGAGATCACCGGCACGTCCGGCCCGCCGGACGTGCCGCACCACGGCGTCGGCCGCGGTGGGCGAGAGCGCGGGCACGTACGCGACCCCCGGCAGCTCCGCCGTCGCCGCCCAACCGGACGGGATCCCGCTGGACCGCGCCCCGACGGCGAACACCCGCAGCCGGCGGCCACCCGGGAGGGGGACCACGGCGGGTGCGTACGCCTCGTGCGCGGCACGCCCCGCACCCGCCGTCCGCAGCCCCGCCCGGGCCGACACGTCCAGGGTCTCGAGCAGGCCCGGGCGGCCGAAGTCCAGGACGTGGTTGTTGGCCAGGACGGTCACGTCGGGGCGGGCCACGGCCAGGGCGGGCAGGTTGGCCGGGTGCATCCGGTAGTGGATCTCCTTGTCCGGCGCGAACGTGTCGCCGCTCGTCACCGACGTCTCCAGGTTCACGATCCGGGCGTCCGGCGCGGACTCGTCCAGCACACGCAGCGCCTCGCCCCAGGGCCAGGAGGGCGGGACGGGCGCGGGCACCGGGCCGTGCGCCGACTCCGCCAGCCGAACGTAGGACCGCGCGTCGGCGACGTACGCCTCCCGCAGTGCCGGATCGCAGGGATACGCCAGGATCTGGTCCACGCCGCGCCCGAGCATCACGTCACCGCACAGGAACAGCGTCACGACGCCGCCGCCCACACCTCCACGGTAGGACGACCGCTCAGACCCCTCAGGCCGATCAGGCCTCCTGGGCCTCTCAGGCGTCGACCCTCACCGCACACGACCACCCGTACGGATCCGGCCCGATCCGCAGCTCCTCCCACGCCACCGCCGTCGGGACCGACCCGGTGATCTCCACGTCCGCGAGCCCGGTGACCGCCAGCCGCACGTCCAGGCCGCCGTCGGCCTCGTCGGCTTCCACGTCCACGGGCACCTGGCCGTACTCCTCCAGCCGGAAGATGATTTCGTCCAGCAGCGTGGCCAGCAGATCATCGTCGCTGGCCTCGAACAGCCGCACCCGGTCCACGGCCGTGGGCCGCACCCCGGAGACGTTCGCGAAGCACTCCACCATCGCCAGGACGGCCTCCGCCAGACAGTGCTCCCGGCATGCCGCCCACGCCTCGATCCGGATGTCACCCGGATGCGGCACCGCCCGGTGCCCGCACTCGCCCGGCTGCCGTACCTGCCCGCCGTCGCCCGTGTCACCGCCCATGAACATCGCTTGCCCGACACCGGCCCACCCATGCAGCACGGGCCGCCACATCACTCAGAGGGGCTCGTCCGCGAGGTACGGCGGAGCCGGGTCGTACTGGATGTAGCGGCGCACGGCCCGCGCGTGGTCACGGCCGTGCAGCCGGCCCACGAGCCACAGCGCGCTGTCGATGCCGGCCGAGACGCCCTGGCTGGTGACCAGATTGCCGTCCACGACATAGCGGACGTCCCGGACGACCGTCACCTCGCCCCGCGCCTCGAGGGTGTCCTCCTGGCTCCAGTGGGTGGCCACCCGGCGTCCGCGGGCGGGACCCGCCTCATGCAGCAGGAAGGTGCCGGTGCACACGCCGTGCACCCAGGCGGCCCGCTCCGCGGTCCTCCCGATCCAGTCGATGACCACCGGATTGTGCAGCTGGCTCTCACGCGCGCCCCGCCCGCCCGGTACGTGCAGCACGTCCAGGGGCGGATGATCGTCCAGGCTGTGGTCGGGCAGCACGCGCAGGCCCTTGTTGCAGCGCACCGGGCCGGGATGCTCAGCGAGCAGCACGGCCGTGTCGGCGCCCTCGCGCAGTCGGGCGGAGACGTTGAAGACCTCCCAGGGCCCCACGAAGTCGAGTTCCTCGGCTTCCTCGAAGACCAGCAGTCCGTAAGTCGTCATACGGTTTCCCCTTCCTCTGGGACGTGGTGGGCGCCGACGGGGCCCGTGGTGGAGCGGAACCGGGCGCGGTAGTCCGACGGCGCGACGCCGAGCCGGCGGTGGAACGTGCGGCGCAGGGTCTCCGCCGTGGCGAAGCCGCAGCGGCGGGCGATCGCCTCGACCGGCTCGTCGCCCTCGGTGAGCGCGCGCTGGGCGGCCTCGACGCGCACCCGCTCGACATACGTGGCGGGCGGTACGCCCAGCTCGGAGGTGAAGCGGCGCTGGAGGTGACGCGGGCTCAGCCCGGCGTGCGCGGCGATTGCGGCGATGTCGTGCCGGGCGCCCGGATCGGCGTGGATCGCGCCGACGGCGGCCCGCACCGGGTCCGTCGCCGGCTGCCGCGACCAGAGCGCCATGCTGAACTGCGACTGGCCGCCCGGGCGGCGCAGGAACAGCACCAGCCGGCGGGCCACCGCGTGCGCGACGTCCCGGCCCAGATCGTCCTCCACCAGGGCGAGCGCCAGATCCATGCCGGAGGTCACCCCGGCCGAGGTCCACACCCGCCCGTCCCGGACGTAGATCGGGTCGCAGTCCACACGCGCCTCGGGATGCTCCCGGGCCAGCTGCTCCTCCCGGGCCCAGTGCGTAGTGACCCGCCGCCCGTCCAGCAGCCCGGCGGCCGCCAGCAGGAACACCCCGCTGCACACCGAGGCGACGCGCCGGGCACCGGCCGCGGCGGCGGCGATCCAGGAGACCAGCGCCGCGTCCTCCCGGGCCCGGTCGACCCCCGGGCCGCCGACCACCACCAGGGTGTCCGTCGCGGCCGGGTCGAGGTCCGCCACACCGTGCGCGGCGTGTACGAGCAGGCCGCTGACCGAACTGACCGGCCCCGGCCGGGACGCCACGATCTCGCAGGTGTACTCGCCCGCGCTGTGGAACACCTCGTGCGGGCCGGTGAGATCGAGCGGCTGGAAGCCGTCGAAGACGACGAAGACGATACGGCGTGGAGTCACTCGTGGAGTCACGCTCCCAGGCTCCGTCCGCCCGGGTCATGGCGTCAACGACACGCATCCCACAGATCGCGCCATGCCGTAGGCGGGACGCCTGCCGCGGGGTGGGTAGGCGGACGGCAGGACCACCAGGGAACCGGGGGAGAGGAGACCTCCGATGATCACCCAGACGGTCACCGTGCCGGCCGGCGGCGCCGCGCTCACCGGTGATCTGAACCTGCCGCCGGACGCCCGCGCGGTCGTGCTGTTCGCGCACGGCAGCGGCAGTTCCCGGCACAGCCCCCGCAACCGCGAGGTCGCCGCCGGGCTGCGCACCGCCGGACTCGGCACCCTGCTGATCGACCTGCTCACCGAGGAGGAGGAACGGCAGGACCTGCGCACCGCCGAACTCCGTTTCGACATCCCCCTGCTGGGGCGCCGGCTGGTCGGCGCCATCGACTGGCTGGAGCAGTGGTACGGCACCCAGGGCCTGCCCGTCGTCCTGTTCGGCGCCAGCACCGGCGCGGGCGCCGCCCTGGTCGCCGCCGCCGAACGGCCCGGCCGGGTGACGGCGGTCGTCTCGCGCGGCGGCAGGCCCGACCTGGCCGGCGACGCGCTGGACGCCGTCCGGGCCCCGGTGCTGCTCATCGTGGGCGGCCGGGACCAGCACGTGCTGCGGCTCAATGAGGAAGCGGCCCGGCGGCTGCAGTCCCCGCACACCCTCCACGTGGTGCCCGGCGCCACCCATCTGTTCGAGGAGCCGGGCACGCTGGACCGCGTCACCGAGGCGGCCCGGCAGTGGTGCGACGAGCAACTGACCACCACGGCGGGCTGACACCGGCCGGACCCGGCGCCGGTGCGTTGTCCACCGGGCAGGGGGTACGCGGAGGCCGGGCCGGCCGAGGGCCCCTCTCCGTGCGGGAAGCAGAGGTGACTTTCATGCGGTTCCGCGATCGCCGGCAGGCAGGCCGGGAACTGGCCGAGAAGCTGCGCGCCCGGCAGCACGAGGGGGCCCTGCCCCGTCCGCTCGTCCTCGCCCTGCCCCGCGGCGGGGTCGCCGTGGCGAGCGAGGTCGCGGCGGCACTGGACGCCCCGCTCGACGTACTCGTCGTACGGAAGATCGGGGCGCCCCACCAGGAGGAGTTCGGCGTCGGCGCGATGGCCGGGGACGAGGTGCCGCTCCTCGACGAGGACGCCCTGCGCCACCTGGGCCTGCGCGAGGCGGCCCTCGCGCCCGTCATCGAGCGGGAGCGCCAGGAACTGCGCCGCCGCGAGCGGCTGTACCGGCAGGGCCGCCCCGCTCCCGACCTGCGCGGACGGACGGTGATCGTCGTCGACGACGGCCTGGCGACCGGTTCCACGGCCCGCGCCGCGCTGCGTTCCGTACGCCGTCAGGAGCCCGCACGGGTGGTGCTGGCCGCTCCGGTGTGCTCGCCGGAGGCGGCCGAGCTGATGCGCGCCGAGGCCGACGAGGTGATCTGCCTGCACCGGCCGGCCGCGTTCATGGCCGTGGGCCTCTGGTACGAGAACTTCGACCAGCTGACGGACCAGGACGTCCTGGAGGCGCTCCACGTGCAGCTTTGACTCAATGTTCACCTGACGGGTGTGGCGGAAATCAGCCACAACGGACAACGATGTCCCAACCCCACACCTGTATCAGGAGCAACAGTGAACGTCTCGCTCTCCGTATGGCTGCTGACTGTGGCAGCCCTGTGCGTGCTCGTCGCCGTCGACTTCTTCGTCGGTCGTAAGCCCCACGATGTGTCGATCAAGGAAGCCGGGACGTGGACGGTGGTGTGGATCTTCCTCGCCGTGCTGTTCGGGCTGGGGCTCTGGTACTTCGGTGGGAGCGGGCCCACCGGTGAGTTCTTCGCCGGGTACATCACCGAGAAGTCGCTCAGCGTGGACAACCTCTTCGTGTTCGTCCTGATCATGGGGAAGTTCGCGGTGCCCTCGCAGTACCAGCAGCGGGTGCTGATGGTGGGTGTGCTGATGGCCCTGGTGCTGCGGGCCGTCTTCATCGCGGCAGGCGCGGCGATCATCTCCGCCTTCTCGTGGGTGTTCTACATCTTCGGCGCCTTCCTGATCTGGACCGCCTGGAAGCTGGTCCAGGACGCGCGCAAGGACCAGCACGAGGAGGAGTACCAGGAGAACAAGCTGCTGAAGATGGCGGAGCAGCGCTTCGGGGTGGCCGACCGCTACCACGGCACGAAGCTGTTCATCACCGAGAACGGCAAGCGGATCATGACCCCGATGCTGGTCGTGATGCTCGCGATCGGCTCCACCGACGTGCTGTTCGCCCTCGACTCCATCCCCGCGATCTACGGTCTCACCCAGGACCCGTACATCGTGTTCACCGCGAACGCCTTCGCCCTGATGGGCCTGCGCCAGCTGTACTTCCTCATCGGCGGCCTGCTGAAGAAGCTGGTGCACCTCTCGTACGGCCTGTCGATCATCCTCGGCTTCATCGGCGTGAAGCTGGTGCTGCACGCGCTGCACGAGTCGGGCGTCCATGTGCCCGAGATCAGCATCCCCTTCTCGCTTGGCTTCATCGTGCTGGTCCTGACCGTCACGACGATCACCAGCCTGCGGGCGTCGAAGAAGCAGGAGGCGGAGCGGGCGGAGGAGGCGGGGCGGCCGGTCGGCGGGTCCCAGTAGGCCGCCTTCCGTGGGGCTTGCCGTCAGACGACGCCGTCCGCGCGCAGTGCCGCCACCTCCTCGCCGGTGCGGCCCAGCTCGGTGAGGATCGCCTCGGTGTGCTCGCCGGCCGCCGGTACGGGGTCCATGCGCGCGGGCAGGCCCGTGAGGTCGGCCGGCGGGAGCAGGGCCTCGACGGTGGCGCCCGGCACCGCGACCTCGGTCCAGCGGCGGCGGCCGGCCAGCACCGGGTGGTCCAGGAACGCGGCGACGTCGTTGACCCCGGCGCAGGCGATGCCGATGCGCTCCAGGTCCTTGAGGATCTCGTCGGAGCCGGAGCGGGCGAAGCGGCCGGCGACGACGGCGTCGAGTTCCTCGCGGTGGGCGACGCGGTCGGAGGCGGTGGCGAAGCGCGGATCGTCGACCAGCTCGGGCCGGCCGAGGAACTCCCCGCACAGGGCCGTCCATTCCCGCTCGTTCTGGATGGAGAACAGCACCTCCTTGCCGTCGGCGGCCGGGTACGTCCCGTACGGCGCGATGGTGGCGTGTCGCGTGCCCAGACGCGGGGGCTGGGTGCCGCCGTGCCGGGTGTAGTAGGCGGGCTGGCCCATCCACTCCGCGAGCGCCTCGAACAGGGAGACCTCCACCGGGTGGGCCTCGCCGGTGGTGGCGCGGGTGTACAGGGCGGTGAGGACGCCGCTGTAGGCGTACATGCCGGCGGCGATGTCGGCCACGGAGATCCCGGTCCTGGCGGTCCCCTCAGGGGTTCCCGTCAGGGACACCAGCCCGGTCTGGCACTGCACGAGCAGGTCGTAGGCCTTGCGGTCGGCCCAGGGGCCGGTCGTGCCGTAGCCGGAGATCGTGCAGGGGATGAGGCCGGGGCGGTGGCCCGTGACGGTGGCCGCGTCCAGGCCGAGCCGGGCGGCGGCGCCCGGGGCGAGGTTCTGCACGAACACATCGGCGCCGTCGAGGAGGTCGTGCAGGATCTCCCGGCCGCGTGGGTCCTTGAGGTCCAGGGTGAGGGACTCCTTGGACCGGTTGAGCCACACGAAATAGCTGGAGTGGCCGTGCACGGTCGTGTCGTAACGGCGGGCGAAGTCACCGCCGCCCGGTCGCTCCACCTTGATCACACGGGCGCCGAGGTCGGCGAGCTGCCGGGTGGCGTAGGGCGCGGCCACGGCCTGCTCCACACTGACCACCGTGACCCCGGACAGGGGATAGCGCTGCACGCTCATGCCTCATGCTCCTGAACCTCGTACGGACGGCGCCCGGACAGTCTCTCCCGGGCGGCGGGCCGTGGCACGGGCCATGGGCGCGATCTGGATCACGACGGGGCGTATCACAACGGGGTGGGACCCGCGTGGGTGGTCGGCTATGGGCGGGCCAGGTGGCGCATGGCCAGGGCCAGTTGGAGCCGGAGGCGGCCCTGCGGGGTGCGCAGCGGCCAGCCGAGCAGGTGCTCCGCGTGTGTCAGCCGGTCCTGGAGCGTGGAGTGGTGGACGTTGATCCCGGCGGCGGCCGCCCGCAGGCTCGCCGTGGACGCGACCGCGTGCAGGGTCGCCGGCAACCAGGGCGTGGTCGCCGCGGCCGCCTCCAGGGCCCGGACGTCGGGCGGCGGCTCGGCGCCCGGTACGACGAGGTCCGCGAGCAGGGCGATCCCGCCCAGCTCATCGGCGTGCACGACCCGCGGTCCGGGGTCCTGCGGGGTGCCCTCGGCGGTGAACCGCAGGGCGGTACGGGCCGCCGCCCATGACCGGGGCAGTTCGAGCACGGGCACGGCGGGCCCGACCCCGAGGCGGACGCCCGGGGGAGCCGGGCGGGACTCCGCGACGCCCGCGCTCTCCGCCCCGGCGGGTACGACCCGGGGCCGGCCGTTCAACGGGGCGAGAACCCGTGCCGGCGCCGCGGGGTCGAGGCCGAGCCGCCGGGCGCTGTACAGGCGCGCCTGCTCCGGGGCCGTGGCATCGAGGAGGGTCTCGACCAACGCCGGGTCGTCGGCCGGAGCCCGCCCCCGAGTACGGTCGAGCACGAGCCGCAGGGCCACGGAGGCGCGCTCGAGTATTACCGCGTCGACGACACTGGTCACGGGCACGGCGGCATCCACGACGACCGGGCCGCGTGGGGCTCCGGCGCGCTCGACGAAGCCCTGACCGGGTGCCGCCCCGACGAGCTCTGCGTCGGCCATGCCGGGAGTGGTCCCGGCTTGCTCGGCGTCGACCGTGCCGGTTTGGGGCTGGGTGTGTCCGGCGAGGACCTGGGTGGGTGTCTTGCCGACGTGTTCTGCGTCGGCCATGCCGGGAGTGGTCCTGGCTTGCTCTGCGTCGACCGTGTTGGGTTGGGGCTGGGTGTGTCCGGCGACGCCCTGACCGGGTGTCGCCCCGACGAGCTCTATGTGGGCCACGCCGGGAGTGGTCCCGGCTTGCTCCGCGCCTACCGTGCCGGGCCGGGACCGGGCCTGTCCGGCGACGACCTGGGCGGGTGTCTTCCCTTCGAGTTCTGCGTCGGCCACGCCGGGAGTGGTCCCGGCCTGCTCCGCGCCTACCGTGCCGGGCCGGGACCGGGTGTGTCCGGCGACGACCTGGGTGGGTGTCGCCCCGGCGTGTCCGGCGAGGACCACGCCGGGTTCGGCCTCGGCCTGTTGCGCGTCGCCCTTGCCGGGGGTCACTCCGGCGGCTTCTGCGACGATCACACCGGGTACTGCCCCGACCTGCTCCGCGACGACGCGCCTGGGCGTCGCCTCGGGGCGCTCTGCGCCGGCCGCCGCGGCCTTCTCCCCGATGCCCTCGCCGGGCCCGTCCCCCTCCGCCCCGCCCCGTTCCAGCCACAGGATCGCCGGTCCGTTCGGGGTCAGTCGGGCGGAGGGCCAGGCGGGGTTCGGTGGGGTGTCGGTGTCCTGGCGTGTGCCGTCGGGCTGGACGCGGACGTGGACGCGGCGCTCGGGGTCCACCAGCCGGGCCGGGCAGCCGGAGAGTACGGCGGCGCCGCGGACGAGTGCCTCGACACCGGCCCTGGACTCGGCCAGGCGGTCGAAGTAGGCGATGACCCGGACCGCCGCACCGGCATCCGGGTCGAGCGCGGTCAGGCGTCCGGCCAGCTCTTTCATAAGCCTATGGTGCGCCATGCGGCTGCCCGTCCGGGCGAGCAGCCCTGCCGTCACCCGTTGAGAAGCCTCCGCAGCCAGTTCACATGCGCCGCCCTGGCCGACTGGGACAGCGCCGCCTGGGGTGCGAAACCGTCGAAGCCGTGGAAGCCGCCCGGCCATACGTGCAGCTCGGCCACGCCACCGGCCTGCCAGATGCGGGAGGCGTAGGCGACGACCTCGTCGCGGAAGGTCTCCGCCGAGCCGACGTCGAGGAAGGCCGGGGGCAACCCGGTCAGATCCTCCGCACGGGCCGGCGCCGCGTACGCCGGCACGTCGGGCCCGCCCCGCCGAGAACCGAGCAGCGCGGTCCACCCGGTCTCGTTGGCGGTGCGGTCCCACACCCCGAGGCCCGCCATCTGGTACGTCGAGGGCGTGTCGTTGCGGTCGTCGAGCATCGGGCACATCAGGACCTGCCCGATGGGCTGCGGCCCCTTGCGGTCCCGGGTGAGCAGGGCCAGCGCCGCGCACAGCCCGCCGCCCGCGCTCGCGCCCGCGATGACGATCCGCTCCGGGTCGGCGCCGAGTTCGGCGGCGTGGTCGGCCGTCCACAGCAGCCCGGCGTACACGTCCTCGACCGGCGCGGGATGCGGATGCTCCGGCGCCAGCCGGTACTCCACGGACACCACGACCGCGTCCAGCGCCTGCGCCCACGCCAGCGGGACGTCGACCCCGACCCGGTTGTTCCCGATGACCATGCCGCCGCCGTGCACGTGGTAGATGACGGGCCGGGCCCCGGCGGTCGCCGGAGCGGCCGGCCGGCAGATCAGCAGGGAGATGTCGGGCTCGCCCTGCGGACCGGGCACCTGCCGGTCCTCGACCTCGAACGTCCCGCCCATCGTCAGGTCCAGCTCGGCCAGCAGCTCTATGCCCGGGCCCTGGCGCACCTCGGGGATCTGGTCCAGCGTGAGACCCGGGCTGATCATGTCCTTGATCAGCTCCAGGGCTCCGGCGAGTTCCGGGTCGAACGGCGGCGGAACATGCGTCATGGCGTCTCCTCACGCGAGGTCACGGCGGCTCGGGCTGCCATGGTCGGCCTCGCCGCCCGGTCGCGGGCGCCGCCGAGCGGCGGAACCTGCCCGCCGTACGGCGGGTGGCGCTCCGGCGTCCGGTGGCACGCAGGTGACGGGTGAGACCGACCGCGGTGAGCGCGGCGACCAGCACGCACACCCCCGGCCACCCGAGGCGGCCGTACGCACGCATGCCCAGCCACGAGCCGACGGCGCCACCAAGATACGCGCAGGTCATGTAGGCGGTGGTGAGCCGGCTGCGCACCTCGGCCCGCAGCGTCTGGATCCGCACCTGGTTGGCCACCATCCCGGACTGCATGCCGACGTCGAGCAGCAGTGTGCCGACGACCAGGGTCGTCGCCCCCACCGCCCCGCCGAGACCGCCCAGTGCCAGCACCGCGGCCGAGACCCCCACCAGCAGGAAGCACACCCCGTTGACCGCGTCCGGTCCGTGCCGGTCGACCTGGCGGCCCGCGACCGGCGTGCACACCATGGTCACCGCGTTGACCAGGGCGAGCAGTCCCACGGCCCCCGCGCCCCTGCCGTACACCGGACCCGTGAGCAGCGGGGCCACCCCCGTCCACACGGCGGAGAAGCCGGCGAACACCAGGGCCTGGTAGAGGCAGGAGCGGCGCAGCCCGGGTTCCGTACGCAGCAGACGGAGCGGCTCGGCCAGGAGCGCCGGGTAGCGCTGGGCGGACGGCGGGACCGTCCGCGGCAGGAGGCGGGCCGACAGGGCGGCCACCGACAGGGAGAGCACGGCGGCCAGGACGTACGGCGCCCGCCAGCCCAGCCAGTCGCCGAGGGCACCGCCGACCGCGCGTGACAGCAGCATGCCCGCGAGGGAACCGCTCAGCAGTGTGCCGCCGGTGACACCGAGCCGCTCCTTCGGCACGAGCTGGGCGGCGAGCGGCCCGGCGAGCGGCGCCACCACCGTCGTCACACCCACCAGGGCACTGGCCCCCACCAGCGGCACCAGCCCCGGCGCGGCGCTCGCGGCGAGCAGCCCCAGCCCGGTGACCGTGAGGAGCGTGACCAGCAGCGGGCGGTGCGGGAGGCGGTCGCCGAGCGGGACGAGCAGCCAGATCCCGGCCGCGTAGCCGAACTGGGTCGCGGTCACGACGGCGGCCGCCGCGTCGGGCGGGACGTGCAGGCCGGACGCCACCAGCGGGCTGACGGCCTGCGGGAAGTACACATTGCCCACGGCCGCGCCGCAGACCAGGGCCAGCACCAGGATCAGCCGGGGGCTCGCGCCCTGGTGCGCTGTACGCTGCCGGTGGTCGTGATCCGTCATGGGCCGAAGTCCACGCCACGGCAGGGTGGTTGCCAAAGGATTCAGCGGGGGCCTTAATGATCAGCTTCCGGCTCGACGTCGAGGACCTCGCCGACACCCGCTTCGCGATCTCGCCCCTGCGCGAGGTGATGGGCAGCCTGCGTGCCCTGCGGGCCCCCGCCCTCTACCCGCTGCACGTGCGGTGGCGCGCTTCCGTGCTCCAGGGGCTCGACCCGGCCGACGCCCGGCTGCTGACCGCCCTGGTGGGGGACACCCTGGCCCTGCCCGACTTCCTGACCCCGAGGCCGACGTCCTTCGCGCCCACCCTCGACGAGCAGCTCACCGTCGTACGCGCCACACCACCGGAGACCGTACGCCGCGACCTGCTCGCCGCCCATGCGCCCCGGCCCCTGCCGGACGTGCTGCGGGCGGTCACCGCGCCCGGTGACGCGCCGGTCGCGGAGCTGCTGGAGGAGCTGTGCGCCCTACTGCGCCGCTACTGGGAGTCGGCGCTGCTGCCGTCCTGGCCCCGGATGCGGCTCGTCCTGGAGGCCGACATCACCCACCGCGCACGGCAGCTGGCCACCGGCGGCGCCCGGCTGCTCTTCGCCGATCTGCACCGCAACCTGAGCTGGGACGACGGTGTCCTGCGCGTCGACCGGATGCGCGGACGCCACCACGTGGACGGCTCGGGACGCGGCCTGCGCCTGGTCCCCTCCCTGTTCGCGCATCAGCCGGCGCCCCCGGTCAGCGCAGCGGAACCGCCGATGCTCGCCTACCCGAGCCGGGGCGCCGCGACCCTGTGGGAGCCGGAACCCGAGCCGGACGCCCAGGCCCTCACAGCCCTGCTCGGTGCGCCCCGGACCACGCTGCTGCGGCTGCTGGTCGAGCCGCTCCCGACGGTGGAGCTGGCCCGGCGCCTGGGAGTGACCTCGAGCGCCGTGTCCCAGCATCTGCGTGTCCTGCACGCGACGGGCCTGGTCACCCGGGCCCGCGACGGCCGCCGGGTGCTCTACCGGCGCAGCCCGCTGGGGGAGCGGCTGACGCGGCACGGCGGGGCCTGAGCGCTCAGCGGCTCGCGCTGCCCGAGCGCGCCGGAGCGGAGCCGGAGGCCGGCCCGCTGCGGGAGACGACGCGCGTCCCGCAGCCGTCGACGACCCGGACCTGCAGTGAGCCGCACCCGCAGCGCGTCCACTCCGTGCGGCCCGTCGCGGTGGTGTGCCGCGACAGCACCCGGAACGGCTCGCCCCCGTCCGGCCAGCCGCAGTGCGGGCAGGCCGTGGCGTTGGTGCTGGTCATGACTGACTCCTCGTACCTCGTGGCTGGTTGACCGTCGCGACACAGCCAGGGTGCGTCGAGATCTCCTTTCACGTCCAGGTTGACTTTCTGCACGCCATTGTGAAGCGTGGACTGCATGATTGACCTGCGCAGGCTGCACGTCCTCAGGGCCGTCTCCCACTACGGCACGGTCACCGCCGCCGCCCGGGCCCTGCACTTCACTCCGTCCGCCGCCTCCCAGCAGATCCGGCAGCTCGCCCGCGACCTGGACGTCGATCTGCTGGAGCCCCAGGGGCGCGGGGTGCGTCTCACCCCGGCCGCCGAGAGCCTGCTGGCGCACGCCGACGCCATCCAGGCCCGCTGGGACCTGGCCGAACTCGATCTACGGGCCGATCACGGAGCGCCCTCCGGGGTGCTGCGCGTGACCGGTTTCCCGGTGGCCATCTCGGTGCTGCTGGCCCCGATGGCGGCCCGGCTGGGCGAGCGGTACCCCCGGCTGTCCGTACGGATCGCCGAGGTGGGTGTCCCGGAGAGCTTCGACCTGCTCTTCGAGGGGGAGACCGACCTGGCGATCGTCGAGGCCACCCCGCTCAACCCGCCGCTGAGCGACACACGGTTCGACCAGCGGCCGCTGCTGGACGACCCGTTCGACCTGGTCGTCCCCGAAGGGCACCGGCTCGCCGGGCGGGCCCGGGTCGACCTCGCCGAGGCGGCACGTGAGGCATGGATCGCGCCGGTGGAGGAGAGCCCCTGCCGCCCGCACGTCCTGTCAGCCTGCGGCGCGGCGGGATTCACCCCCGACGTCGTCCACCACGCCCTGGACTGGAACGTCGCCGCCCACCTCGTCGCCCACCGGCTCGGCGTCGCCCTCGTCCCGCGCCTGGCCCATCTGACCCCGCACCTCCCGATCACCCGGGTCCGCTGCACGGGAAACCCCCACCGCAAGCTCCTGACCTGCACCCGCGGCGGCGGCCACGCCCGTCCGGCGGTCACTGCGGCCCTCCAGGAACTGCGCGAACTGGCCCCTACGGCGGTCGCCTGACCGCAGGTACCGGGCTCGCCCCGAGGGCGCGCCCCTCACCGCCCGGGCGCCCCCACCCGCAGCGCGTCCATGACGAAGTCCAGCAGTCGGGTGGCGCGCGGTTGCCAGTCGGTGTGGGGGTCGATCGTCCAGAGGCCGCCGATCGTGAGGAAGAGATCGTCCGCGGTGATCCCCGGGCGGATGGTGCCGGCCTGCTCGGCGGCGCGCAGCAGCAGTTCGGCCGCTTCCGTCACCGGGGTGTGTCCCGGCTTCGCGGGCTTCCCCGGTGCGCTCGTGGCCTGGCGGATGGCGTCGGCCAAGCCCGCCTTGGCCATGGCGAACCGCGCGAGCCGGTCCATCCACTCGCGCAGCGCCCGGTCGGGCTCCCGGCTCTCGAGCAGCACCTCCGCGGAGTCGGCGACCTGCTGCATCTCGTGGCGGTAGATCTCCAGGACGAGTGCCTCACGACTGGGGAAGTGGCGGTAGAAGGTCCCCTGCCCGACGCACGCCTTCTTGGCGATCGAGCTCAGCGGCGCGTCCGCCGAACGCGTCAGTTCGACCAGCGCCACTTCCAGGATGCGCTCGCGATTGCGCTGCGCGTCCGAGCGCAGCGGAGCGTCCTTCTTCTGCCGCACGCGCCCTCCTCACGATCCTTTGGCCGAAACCCGGCCCTTGTTAAGCGGACAATTGTCCGTTACGTTTCCGGGTAACGGACACCTGTCCGCTTGCTCCATCGTATCGGTGTGCCGTCCGCGCGGACAGCCCGCGACGACCGCGCCCCGGCCGCCCCGCCCCGCATCCTGCCTCGTCACGAACCGGCACGGCCACCCGCAGCACCCCGCCTCCTGGCCTCGCGACATGAGAGAGAAGGCTTCCATGCCCCCATCGACGTCCAGCGACCTCACCCTGTCCGTCAACGGCGAGAAGTACACGCTGACCGTCGACCACCGCACCACGCTGCTCGACGCCCTGCGCGAACGACTCGACATGACCGGCACCAAGAAAGGCTGTGATCAGGGCCAGTGCGGCGCGTGCACCGTCCTGGTCGACGGCCGCCGGAGCGTCGCCTGTCTGCAACTGGCCGTGGCGGCCGAAGGGCGCGAGATCACCACCATCGAAGGCGTGGCCGAGGGCGACCGACTGCACCCCGTGCAGCAGGCGTTCCTCGAACTGGACGGCTACCAGTGCGGCTACTGCACGCCGGGACAGATCTGTTCGGCCATCGCGGTGATCGAGGAGCACGCGGCCGGCTGGCCGAGCGCGGCCACCGACGACGTACGGCCCGAGGCGGGACCACCGCCCCTGACACCGGAGGAGATACGGGAGCGCATGAGCGGCAACCTCTGCCGCTGCGGCGCCTACGTCTCGATCGTCCAGGCCGTGGCCCGCGCCGCGGAGTCCAAGGGGGCGGCGGCATGAGGGAGTTCGGCTACCAGCGGGCCTACGACGTCTCCGGCGCCGTGGCGCTGCTCGACGGCGACCGGGAGGCCCGCTTCCTGGGCGGCGGCACCAACCTGGTCGACCTGATGAAGACCGGCGTCGAGCGGCCCGCCCTCCTCGTCGACGTACGCGAACTGCCCCTGAACCGCATCGAGCCCACCGAGGACGGCGGGCTGCGCATCGGGGCGACCGTCACCAACAGCGACCTCGCGGCGCACCCCGAAGTCCGGCGCCGCTACCCGGCGTTGGCCCAGGCCGTACTGGCCGGGGCCTCCGGGCAGCTGCGCAACATGGCCACCGTCGGCGGCAATCTGCTCCAGCGCACCCGCTGCGGCTACTTCGCCGACGTCACCGCCCCCTGCAACAAGCGCAGCCCGGGCAGCGGCTGCCCCGCGATCGAGGGCGAGCACCACAACCACGCCGTCCTCGGCGCCTCCGACCACTGTGTGGCCACCCACCCCTCCGACATGGGCGTGGCCCTGGCCGCCTTCGACGCGACCGTGTGGTACGAGACGGCGGACGGGCCGGGGGAGCTGCCGCTCGCCGACTTCTACCTGCCGGTGGGGGAGACCCCGCATCTGGAGACCGCGTTGCCGCCGGGCGCGCTGATCACCGGCGTCACCCTGCCGCCCGCCCCGGTCGCGGCCCGCTCCCGATACCGCAAGGTCCGCGAGCGCGCCTCGTACGCCTTCGCCATCGGCTCGATCGCCGCCGCGCTCGACGTCCGGGACGGCGTCGTGCACGACGTGCGCCTGGCCTTCGGGGCCGTCGCCTCCCGGCCCTGGCGGGCCCGCGCGGCCGAGGGCGTCCTGCTCGGCGCACCCGCCGACGCCGAGACCTTCGCGGCCGCGGCGGAGCTCGAACTGTCCGCCGCCAGGCCCCTGCCCCACAACGGATACAAGGTGACCCTGATGCGCAACCTCGTCGTGGCCGTGCTGAGCGAACTCGCCGAGGAGGCCACCCGATGACCACCGCCACCAGGGGCTCCGTCGGCTCCTCGCACACCCGCGTGGAAGGCCGCGACAAGGTCACCGGCGCCGCCCGCTACGCCGGTGAGATCCCGTTCGCCGATCTCGCCCACGGCTGGCTGGTGCTGTCCACCGTCGCCCGCGGCCGCATCCGCGCCATGGACACCGAGGCCGTGCTCGGGATGCCCGGGGTCCTCGCCGTGCTCCACCACGAGAACGCCCCGCGCGTCGACACCGACTACGTCGGGCTGATGGGCATGTCCCCGGACCCGAGCATCGCCCTGTTCCAGCACGACCGGGTGGCCCACCGGGGCTGGCCGGTGGCGCTGGTCGTCGCCGAGACGTCCGAGCAGGCCCGGGAGGCCGCCGAGTCCCTCCAGGTCGACTACGACCAGGAGCCGCACGACGTCGCGTTCTCCGCAGAGCGGGAGAGCGAGGCGTACGCGCTCGACGGCCATCTGCCGGGCGTCGTCGAGAAGGGCGACCTGGACGCCGAGCTCGCGGCGTCCGCCGTCGTGCTGGACGCGGAGTACACCACTCCGGAGGAACACCACAACCCGATGGAGCCGCATGCGGCGACGGCGCTGTGGGAGGGCGGCCGGCTCGAGGTCGTCGACTCCAACCAGGGCACCACCTGGGTCGCCGGCGAGCTCGCCGGCCTGTTCTCCCTCGACCCGGCCTCCGTACGGGTGCGGTCCGAGCATGTCGGCGGCGGCTTCGGCAGCAAGGGTGTGCGTGCGCACCAGGTGGGCGCGGTGATGGCCGCGACCGTTCTGCAGCGCCCGGTCCGGGTCGTCATGACCCGCCGGCAGATGTTCTCGCTCGCCGGGTACCGCAGCCCCACGGCCCAGCGGGTCAGGCTCGGCGCGGACGCGGACGGGCGGCTGCGCGCGCTGGAGCACCGGTCCCTGAACCTCACGTCGGCCGTGCACGAGTTCGTCGAGCCGAGCGCCGCGGCGGGCCGGTCGATGTACGCCGCCGACGCCCACCACACGGCCAGCCGGATTGTGCGGCTCGACGTACCGACCCCCACGTGGATGCGCGCCCCGGGTGAGGCACCGGGCTCGTTCGCGCTGGAGTCGGCGCTCGACGAACTCGCCGAGCGGTGCGGCCTCGACCCGATCGAGCTGCGCGTACGCAACGAGCCCGAGGTGGGCCCGGTGTCCGGGCTGCCGTTCGGCAGCCGCAACCTGATCGCCTGCTTCCGGGAGGGCGCCCGCCGGTTCGGCTGGGCGGACCGGGACCCCCGGCCGGGAGTGCGCCGCGACGGCCGCTGGCTGCTCGGCACGGGCACCGCCGCCGCCTCCTTCCCCGCCGGAGCCATGCCCTCCACGGCGGCCGTCACCGCGGAGGCGGACGGCACCTTCACGGTGCGGGTCAACGCCGCCGACATCGGCACCGGCGCCAGGACCGCGCTCACGCTGGTCGCCGCCGATGCCCTGGACGTGGCGACGGACCGCGTCCGGGTACGCATCGGGAACAGCGACTTCGGCCCGGCGATGATCGCCGGCGGTTCGATGGGCACCCGCTCCTGGGCCTGGGCCGTCACGGCCGCCGCCGACGAACTGCGCCGGAGTCTCGCACCGGGCGCCGACATCCCGCCGGAGGGCGTCACCGTACGGTCCGACACGACCGAGGCCATCGGCGCCCTCGCCCAGAAGGAGCGGCACTCCTTCGGGGCGCAGTTCGCCGAGGTCGCCGTCGATCCGGCCACCGGCGAGGTCCGCGTCCGGCGCATGCTGGGCATCTTCGCGGTCGGCCGGATCGTCAACCCGCTCACCGCCCGCAACCAGTTCGTCGGCGGCATGACCTGGGGCATCTCCATGGCCCTGCACGAGGAGGCCGTACGGGACCGGGCCGGCGGCGGCCTCTACGGCGCCGACCTCGCGGGCTATCACGTCGCAGCGCACGCCGACGTGCCCCACATCGAGGCCGACTGGGTCGACGACCCCGACCCGGACGACCCCGTCGGCATCAAGGGCATCGGCGAGATCGGCATCGTGGGTGCCGCGGCGGCGGTCGCCAACGCGGTGTGGCACGCGACCGGTGTACGCCACCGGAACCTGCCGATCCGGCCCGACCGTGTCCTGCTGGCGGGCGGCGATGCTTGACCTGGCCGGGCAGCTGCACGAGTGGATCGAGGAGGGCCGGGAGTTCGCCGTCGCCACGGTCGTCGCCGTCGGCGGCAGCGCCCCGCGCCCTCCCGGCGCCGCCATGGCCGTCCGCTCCGACGGCACGGTCATCGGATCGGTCTCCGGGGGCTGTGTGGAGGGAGCGGTGTACGACCTCTGTGTCCAGGCTCTCCAGGAGGGCGAGACGCTCGTCGAGCGGTTCGGCTACAGCGACGAGGACGCCTTCGCCGTCGGTCTGACCTGCGGCGGAACCATCGACGTCATGATCACCCCGTACGACGCCGCCAAGGCAGCACCCCAGACGGCCGCGCTGTCGGCCGCCGCCCGTGGCGAGCCGGTGGCTCTCGCCCGGGTGGCCCGGGGGCCCGCAGGCCTCCTCGGCCGGGCGGTGCTCGTACACCCCGACGGTTCGCACGAAGGCGGTCTCGGCGGCACCCCCGACCTGGACCGCACGGTGACCGGCCAGGCCAGTGCCCTGCTGGACGCCGGCCGCACGGGCACGGTCGAGCTCTCCGAGGACGGCTCGCACTGCCCGGGCGGTCTCACCCTGCTCGTGGAGTCGGCCGTGCCGCCGCCCCGCATGATCGTCTTCGGCGCGATCGACTTCGCGGCGGCCCTGGTACGGGCGGGCAAGCTCCTCGGCCATCACGTCACCGTGTGCGACGCCCGCCCGGTCTTCGCCACCCGGGCCCGCTTCCCCGACGCCGACGAGATCGTCGTGGACTGGCCGCACCGCTATCTGCGGTCGACGGAGACCGACGGGCGCACGGTGCTGTGCGTGCTCACCCATGACGCGAAGTTCGACGTGCCCCTGCTGACGGAGGCCCTGCGGCTGCCGGTCGCCTACGTCGGTGCCATGGGCTCCCGCCGCACCCACCAGGACCGCAACCGGCGCCTGCGGGAAGCGGGCGTCGGCGAGCGCGAGCTGGCCCGGCTGCGGTCGCCGATCGGACTGGACCTGGGCGCTCGTACGCCCGAGGAGACCGCCGTGTCCATCGCGGCGGAGATCGTCGCGGCACGGCGCGGCGGGACGGGCCTGCCGCTCACCGGCTCGGGGACCCCGATCCACCGGGCCGAGCAGCTGCCCCGCGCGGTCTGACATCGTCGGGAACACACCGGAGGGGCCGCGGCCCGTAACGGCTGCGGCCCCTTTCCGGCACGGGTGGCGTGAGCGTCAGGCGGCGGCCGGCTCCGTGGCCTGGCCGTGCAGACGGGTGATGACCTCGGTCAGCTGCGCGGCGACCTCGGCGTCGTCGGCCGGGTGGGTCTCGGCGAAGCGGGTCAGCGAGCCGGGGATGGACACCTTGACGTCCTCCAGCACCTTGGCGCCGGCGATACCCACGGACTTGCGGGTCTCGTCGTGCGCCCAGACACCGCCGAACTGGCCGAAGGCGGTGCCGACCACGGCGACGGGCAGGCCGTTGAGGGCACCGGCGCCGTACGGGCGGGACAGCCAGTCGATGGCGTTCTTCAGGACGGCCGGGATCGTGCCGTTGTACTCGGGCGTGAACAGGATCAGGCCGTCGGCCGCCTCGGCGGCCTCGCGCAGCTTCACGGCGGCGGCCGGAACGGTGCCCTCGACGTCGATGTCCTCGTTGTAGAAGGGGATCTCGGCGAGGCCCTCGAACAGGTCCACCTCGGCACCCTCAGGGGCGAGCTTGACGGCCGCCTCGGCGAGCTGGCGGTTGTGCGACCCGGCGCGAAGGCTGCCGACGAGCGCGAGGATGCGAACAGACATGCTGACTCCTACGTAGAGAAAGACTGCTGCGAAACACAGCCGTTACGATCCGGACCGGGGTCCGTTTAATGTTCTAGCATCCTAACCGGACCGCGGTCCAGTTTTGTTCCCGATGCTTTACGCTGGCTTCATGTCCACCGCCCCGCCCCCCTTCCCGACGCCCCAGGAGCCCGTCGCCCTTCCCGAGCTGCTCCAGCTCGAGGACGCCCCGGAGGCCGACGAGCCGTGCCTGCGGGCCGACGCCGCGCGCAACCGGGCCCGGCTGCTGGAGGCCGCCGGGCGGCTGGTGGCGGAGCGCGGCGCCGACGCCGTCACGATGGAGGCGGTGGCCGCGGCGGCCTGCGTCGGCAAGGGCACGGTCTTCCGCCGGTTCGGGGACCGCACCGGGCTGCTGACGGCGCTGCTCGACCACTCCGAGAAGAAGTTCCAGGCCGCCTTCCTCAGCGGCCCGCCGCCGCTCGGACCCGGCGCGCCGCCCGTGGAGCGGCTGCGGGCGTTCGGCCGCGCGATGCTGCGCCGGTCGGTCGACGAACTGGAGCTGCAGCTGGCGGCCGAGCCGGGCGCGAACCGCCGCTTCGTCGTCCCGGCCCGCCGGGTGCTGCGCCACCACGTGGCCATGCTCCTGCGGCAGGCGGTCCCCGAAGCGGACTGCGAACTCCTCTCCCACACGCTGATGGGCCAGCTCGACCCGGCCCTGATCCACCATCTGACGAAACAGTGCGGGATACCCCTGGCCCGCCTCGAGGAGGCGTGGACCGACCTGGTCGACCGGCTGACGGGCGCGGAATCCGCCCCCTAGGACCCCCTGGAGGCGCCCGCCGCCCTCCGTGAACGCTCACGGCTTCGTCACAACTCCCCCGCCGGAAGCGCGCATTGAGGCTTCTGCCAAGATGCCGTACGTCATGGTGCAGATACCGAAAACGCCCGCGCCCCCGTCCCCCGCACCGATGCGCTCCGTGCCCACGAGCGCCGATGTGGCCCGCCTGGCCGGCGTCTCGCGCGCGACCGTCTCCTACGTCCTCAACAACACCAGCGCCGTACGGATCAGCGAGCCCACCCGCCGCCGGGTCCACCAGGCCGCGAAGGAACTCGGGTACGTGCCGCACGCGGCCGCCCGCTCCTTGCGCGCCGGGCACAGCCGTATGGTCCTGATCCCCGCGCCGACCTTCCCCGTCGGCCCGCTCTACAGCCGGTTCCTCACCGACCTCCAGGTCGCGCTCGGCGGCCTGGACTACACGGTCGTGCAGTACGGCACCGGCGGCCCGCACGGCGACGACGCCGCCCGCGCCTGGGCCGAACTGCGGCCCGTGGCCGTGCTGGTGCCCGGTTCCGGACTGGGTCCGCGTGGAGTGGCCGTGCTCAAACGCTCCGGGGCACGGGCCGTCGTCACCCTCGGCCCCGAGACCATCGAGGGGGCGCACGCCCTGCTCATGGACCACGACGTCGTCGGCTACAGCGCGGGCGCCCACCTCTACGACCGCGGCCGCCGCCGGATCGGCGTCGTCGTCCCGCAGGAACCCGGCCTCGATGCGTTCTCGGCGCCCCGGCTCGACGGCGTACGCCAGTCCCTGCGGGGCACCGACGCCACGGTGACCGAACTGCCCCTCGCCCACGAGGAACAGGCCGCGGCGAGCCTCGCCGCCCGCTGGCGGACCCTCGGCCTGGACGCCGTGTTCACCTACAACGACGAGTACGCGATGCTCCTGATGCGGGCCCTGCAGGACGAAGGCATCCGCATCCCGGAGGAGACTGCCGTGGTCGGCGCCGACGATCTGATGCTCGGCCGGCTGCTGCGGCCGCGGCTGAGCACCGTCCACCTGGAACTGCCCTCCGGCCGTGAACTCGCCGAACTGGTCGACCGCGCCGTGCGCAAGCCCGGGACCGAGCCCGAGACCCACAAGGTGCTGGGCGCGACGGTGCTGCACCGCGACTCGAGTTGACACGGCCGGCAGACAACTCCACGGCGGACGGCCGGAATTATCCGGCCCCCGGTCGGTCCCCGGTCGGCCCCAGGCGGCACCGGTCATCGCCCCGCGCATGACTAGGATGTTGCATCATCAACAAAATGGGGGCGCGTGCGAACGCGGCCGCAGCGCACACGGCTGCCCCGGATCGCCGCGCCCCGCCCTGTGACCGCCGAACCGGCCCAGTTCAGACGGGAGTTCGCACCTCCCGTACGCCGGTGACCGATCGATCGGAGAGCCGTCATGCCGTTGCTCGACACCAGGACCTGGCAGCCCTACGCCCTCGCCGGGCCCGGGCACACCGTCACCGAGCCCGCCACCGGCCAAGCCCTCGGCACCCTCGCCCTCGCCACCCCCGAGGACGTCGGCGCCGCCGCCGGGCGCGCGGCCGCCGCCCAGCGTGAGTGGGCCCGCGCCCCGCACTTCGCCCGCGCCGCCGTACTCCGCAAGGCCGGCGACCTGTTCACCGCGCACGCCGCCGAACTGCGCGAATGGATCGTCCGCGAGTCCGGGTCCGTCCCCGGCAAGGCCGACTTCGAACTGCACGTCGCCGCCCAGGAGTGCTACGAGGCCGCCGCGCTCGCCTCCCGCCCGGCGGGCCAGGTCCTGCCCAGCGAGGCGCCGCGCCTGTCGTACACGCGCCGTGTCCCGGCCGGGGTGGTGGGCGTCATCTCACCGTTCAACGCCCCGCTGATCCTGTCCATCCGCTCCGTCGCGCCCGCCCTGGCCCTGGGTAACGCGGTCCTCCTCAAGCCGGATCCGCGCACCGCCGTCTGCGGAGGGCTGTCCCTCGCGGCGGTCCTCACCGCCGCGGGCCTGCCGCAGGACCTGCTGCATGTGCTCCCCGGCGGCCCGGACGCCGGACAGGCCCTGGTCTCCGACCCGCGCGTGCCGGTCGTCTCCTTCACCGGCTCCACCGCCGCCGGACGGGCCGTGGGCGAGGCCGCGGGCCGTCACCTCAAGCGGGCCCACCTGGAACTGGGCGGCAACTCGGCCATGATCGTGCTGGCGGACGCCGACCTCGACGCGGTGATCTCCACCGCCGCCTGGGGCTCGTTCTTCCACCAGGGGCAGATCTGCATGACGACCGGACGCCACCTGGTGCACGCGTCCCTCTACGACGAGTACGTCGAGCGGCTGGCCGCCAAGGCGGACTCCCTCGCCGTCGGCGACCCGTACCGCGACCAGGTCCACCTCGGCCCCATCATCGACTCCGGCCAGCTCGCCAAGATCAGCGGCCTGGTCGAGTCCAGCAGGGCAGCGGGGGCCAAGATAGCCGCGGGCGGCACGCACGACCGGCTCTTCTACCGGCCCACCGTCCTCGCCCATGTCGACGACCGCACCCCGGCGTACACGGAGGAGGTCTTCGGCCCGGTGGCACCCGTCCGCTCCTTCACCACCGCCGACGAGGCGGCTGCCCTGGCCGCGCAGGGCCCGTACGGCCTGTCGCTCGGCATCGTCACCAGGGACACCGCCCGCGGCCTCGACCTCGCCGAGCGCATACCGACCGGCATCGTCCACATCAACGACCAGACCGTGAACGACGAGGCCGTGGCGCCGTTCGGCGGGGTGGCCGCCTCCGGCACCGGCGCCCGCTTCGGCGGCGAGGCCAATCTGGAGGCCTTCACCGAACTGCGCTGGACGACGGTACGCGGAGACGTTGCCCCGTACCCCTTCTGAGCCGGACACGGCTTCTGGGCCGGGTGCCACTTCTGGGCCGGAACACGACCGAGGGGCGGGCCCGACTAAGGGCCGGGCCCGGCCGGCCGGTCCGGCGCGGCTGCTCGGGGGCTTCCGCTCGCCCCCGTGCGGCTTACTCGGTCCCCTGCGGCTGCTGGGCCTGCTGCTCGGCGACGGCCTTGCGGACCTCGTCCATGTCCAGACCCCGGGCCTGGCCGATGACGTCGGTCAGGGCGGCCTCGGGCAGAGCACCCGGCTGGGCGAACACGGCGACCTGATCCCGGACGATCATCAGGGTGGGAATCGACTGGATACCGAAGGCCGCGGCCAGCTCCGGCTGCGCCTCGGTGTCCACCTTGCCGAACACCAGGTCCGGGTTCTCCTCCGCCGCCTTCTCGTAGACCGGGGCGAACTGCTTGCAAGGCCCGCACCAGGACGCCCAGAAGTCGATCAAAACGAACTCGTTGTCCGTGACCGTCTGGTCGAAGTTCTCCTTGGTGAGCTCCACGGTGCTGCTCATGGTGTAAATCCCTCTTCCTGGTGTGGGGGCAAACCGTCGGCACAACACGGCCGACCTGGTAGGTATTCCGCGCCCCTACCCGTGTGGCCAGGGCGCACACCACCCACCAGACTGACCCCATGACGGAAACGGAAACCAACGTGTACGACGTCGTGGTGCTCGGGGCCGGGCCCGTGGGGGAGAACGTCGCCGACCGCACCCGCGCGGCCGGTCTGACCACCGCGGTCGTGGAGAGCGAACTGGTCGGTGGCGAGTGCTCGTACTGGGCCTGCACACCCAGCAAGGCCCTGCTGCGGCCGGTCATCGCCCGGGCCGAGGCCCGCCGCGTACCCGGCCTGCGCCAGTCGGTCCAGGGCCCCCTCGACGCCTCCGCGGTCCTCGCCCACCGGGACTACTACACCTCCCACTGGAAGGACGACGGCCAGGTCCGGTGGCTCGACGGCACCGGCGCCGACCTGTACCGCGGCCACGGACGGCTCACGGGCCCCCGCACCGTGACGGTCACCGGCCCCGACGGCGCCGAGCACGTCCTGACCGCCCGGCACGCCGTCGCCGTCTGCACCGGCAGCCGCGCGTCACTGCCCGAGCTGCCCGGACTCGACGAGGTCCGGCCGTGGACCAGCCGGGAGGCCACCAGCTCTTCGAGCGTGCCCGGCCGGCTGATCGTGGTCGGCGGCGGCGTGGTCGCCACCGAGATGGCCACGGTCTGGCAGGCCCTCGGTTCCCAGGTCACCATGCTGGTCCGCGGCAAGGGCCTCCTGCCCCGGATGGAGCCCTTCGCAGGAGAACTGGTCGCCGAGGCGCTCACCGAGGCCGGCACGGACGTCCGCACCGGAACGTCGGTCGAATCGGTGACCCGCGAGGGCATCGTCGTGTCCGTCACCACCGACACGGGCGACCGCATCGAGGCCGACGAGATCCTCTTCGCCATCGGCCGCGCGCCGCGCACCGACGACATCGGCCTGGAGACGATCGGCCTGGACCCCGGCTCCTGGCTGCCGGTGGACGACAGCCTCCGCGTCACCGGCCACGACTGGCTGTACGCGGTCGGCGACGTCAACCACCGCGCCCTGCTCACCCACCAGGGCAAGTACCAGGCGCGCATCGCGGGCGCCGCCATCGCCGCGCGGGCCACGGGAGAAACCCTCCTCGCCGAGCCCTGGGGCGCCCACGCCGCGACCGCCGACCACGCGACCGTCCCCCAGGTCGTCTTCACCGACCCGGAGGCGGCGGCGGTGGGCCTGTCCCTGGCCGAGGCGGAACAGGCGGGCCACCGCGTGAAGGCCGTCGACGTCGACCTGTCCACCGTCGCCGGGGCCGGCCTGTACGCCGACGGCTACACGGGCCGCGCCCGCATGGTCGTCGACCTCGAGGGCGAGATCCTGCGCGGAGTGACCCTCGTGGGCCCGGGCGTCGGCGAACTCATCCACTCCGCGACGATCGCCGTGGCCGGCGAGGTCCCGGTCGGCCGCCTGTGGCACGCGGTCCCGTCCTACCCGACGATCAGCGAGGTGTGGCTCCGGCTGCTGGAGGCGTACCGGGACGCCTGACCGGCCCGGCCGGGGCGGGCGGCGGGCTCGTCCAGAGGCCACCGGTCACCGAGACGGGCCCCCCGGCGGGCAACGGAGCTGTCCCAGCAGCCACCGCCCGCCGGGACGGGCATCCCCGGGCGGGCCCCACCGGGTGGGTGCCGGGGCCCAGCCGGAGGCCACAGGCCTCCGGGGCCGGGTCACGCGTGCGCGGGCACCACCAACTCCCGGTAGTCGTCGCTCCACAGGTCCTCCTCCGCCTCGGGCAGCAGCAGCACCCGGTCCGGCCGCAGCGCGTCCACCGCCCCCTCGTCGTGGGTGACCATGACGATCGCGCCCGGGTAGGTGCCCACCGCGGCCAGGACCTCGGCGCGGGAGGCCGGGTCCAGATTGTTGGTGGGCTCGTCCAGGAGCAGGACGTTGGCGCCCGAGTGCACCAGGCCGGCGAGGGCGAGCCGGGTCTTCTCGCCGCCGGAGAGGACGCCGACGCGCTTGCCCGTGTCGTCGCCGGTGAACAGGAACGAGCCCAGGACCTGGCGGACTTCCCCGTCGGCGAGGTGCGGGGCGGCACCGGCCAGGTGCTCGCCCACCGTCAGTTCCGGGTCCAGCGTGTCGTGTTCCTGGGCGAAGTAGCCGAGCCGCAGCCCGTGCCCGTGGACCACCCGGCCGCTGTCGGGTGTGTCCTGACCCGCGAGGATGCGCAACAGGGTGGTCTTTCCCGCGCCGTTGGGGCCGAGTACGACCAGGCGGCTGCCCCGGTCGACGGCCAGATCCACCCCCCGCAGGACGTGCTGCCCGCCGTACGACCTGGTCAGGCTCACGGTGCCGAGCGGGATCCGGCCGCAGGGCGCCGGCTCGGGCAGCCGGATCCTGGCCGTCTTCTCGGCGCGCCGGGCCGGTTCGAGGTCGGCGAGCAGACGGTCGGCGCGGCGGGCCATGTTCCGGGCGGCCACCGCGGTCGCCACCCGGGCCCGCATCCGGCCGGCCTGGGCGTGCAACGACGCCGCCTTGCGCTCGGCGTTCGCCCGCTCGCGCGCCCGCCGCCGCTCGTCGGTGTCCCGCTGGGCCAGATAGGCGTCCCAGCCGGTGTTGTGGACGTCCAGCGCGGCCCGCCCCGGGTCCAGACGGAACACCCGGTTCACGGTGCCGGCCAGCAGGGACGTGTCATGACTGATCATCACAAGACCGCCCTGATGGCTCGCGAGGAACCCGCGCAGCCAGGCGACCGAGTCCGCGTCCAGGTGGTTCGTCGGCTCGTCCAGCAGCAGGGTGCCGTGCCCGGCGAACAGGATGCGGGCCAGTTCCACGCGCCGGCGCTGACCGCCCGACAGGGCGCTGAGCGGCCGGTCCATCAGGCCCGCCGGCAGCCCGACCCCGGCGGCGACCCGGGCGGCCTCCGCCTCGGCCGCGTAGCCACCACGCGCCTGGAACTCGGCCTCGGCCCGCACATAGGCGTTCATCGACCGCTCCGCGCCGTCGGCCATCGCGGCCTCGGCACGGCGCAGCTCCCGCACCGCGAGGTCCAGGCCGCGCGCGGACAGGATCCGGTCGGTGACCGTGACCGACTGGTCGGCCGCGCGGGAGTCCTGCGGGAGATGGCCGACGTCGCCGGTGCGGGCGACGGTTCCGGCGGCGGGCCGCAGGACGCCCGCCAGGGTGTGCAACAGGGTGGTCTTTCCCGCGCCGTTACGGCCGACCAGGCCGATGCGGTCGCCGGGGGAGACGTGGAGGGAGACGCCGGCCAGCAGCAGACGCGCGCCTACGCGCACGTCGACGTCACGAACGGTGATCATGAGAAAACGCTCCGAACGAGAATTCCGATCAGGAATTCCGATCAAGAAATTCGATCAAGAATTCCGAATCAGCAAGAGGACACACGGGTGGCGTGGAAGCGGGTCCTCGGCTAGGAAATTCGGGGCGTAGACATGGGAATCACGGTAACGGAGGCGCCCCGCGGGACGCCTCCGGTTTTTCCGTGCCCTACGGCAGCTCGAACCCGAGGGCCCGAGCGGCCTCCTCCGGCGTCGGCTGAGCCCAGCGCTCCGCCATCGCCAGGTTGGACGCCAGCGAACGCGGCTCGGCCCGGTCCAGATACAGGAAGCCGTCGAGGTGATCCGTCTCGTGTTGCACGATCCGCGCGGGCCAGCCGGAGAACACCTCGTCCAGCGCGCGCCCGTGCTCGTCCTGCCCGGTCAGCCGCACCTCGGCGGGGCGCGCCACCACCGCCTGCCAGCCCGGCACGCTCAGACAGCCCTCGAAGAAGGCGGCCCGCGCGTCGCCGACGGGCTCATAGGCGGGATTGACCAGCACACGGAAAGGCTGCGGCACCCGCCCGCGCGCCAGGCGCACCTCCTCCGGCACCGGAGCGGGGTCCTCGAGCACCGCGATCCTGAGCGGCACCCCGACCTGGGGCGCCGCCAGGCCGACCCCCGGAGCGGCGTGCATCGTGACCCGCAGTGCCTCGACGAACCGGGCCAGCAGCGCGGGCTCCAGCTGACCGTCGTACGGCTCGGTGCCGCTCCGCAGCACCGGGTCCCCGGCCGCGACGATGGTCAACGGGACGCCTTCCGCGAGGAGTTCCTCGACCCGCTCGGCCAGCGGTGCGCGATCACTCGGAGTTCCCATCGCGTCAGGATGACACGGCACCCTCCCCATTCACGTGACGCACGTCACATGCACTCGTCGGGAACTGAACGCCCCGCCGCTCCGACTACTGCACCGCAACAACCACCACCGCTCCGCGAGCGAACGATCACCACCGCACCGCTACGGCCAATAAGACGTCCCCCGGAGAAGCCCGCCGATGACCACCGCTCCCTCGACCACCACGGACGAGGCCCCGCAGCCAGCCACCCCGGCACCGTCGAAGAGCAGCTGGGCCCCCTTGCGCCCGCTCGTGCTTCGCCTGCACTTCTACGCCGGGGTGCTGGTGGCGCCGTTCCTCCTCGTCGCCGCCGTCACCGGCCTGCTGTACGCCGCCTCCTTCCAGGCCGAGAAGATCGTGTACGACCACGAACTGACCGTCCCCGTCGGCGAGCGGAAGCTGCCGATCAGCGAGCAGGTGGCAGCCGCCCGCAAGGCCCACCCCGAGGGCACCATCTCGGCCGTACGCCCCTCACCCGAGGTGGACGCGACGACCAGGGTCATGCTGTCCGGCGTCCCGGGCGTCGACGAGGGCCACGCGCTCGCCGTGTTCGTCGACCCCTACACCGCGAAGGTGCGCGGCTCCCTGGAGCAGTACGGCTCGACAGGTGCGCTGCCGCTGCGCACCTGGATCGACGAGTTCCACCGGGACCTCCATCTGGGCGAGACGGGGCGGCTGTACAGCGAGCTGGCGGCCAGCTGGCTGGGGGTGATCTCGGCCGGCGGGCTGGTGCTGTGGTTCTCCCGCCGCCGTGCCCTGCGGAAGGTTCGGGGAACGAACGGGCGGCGCCGCACGCTCGGACTGCACGGCAGCGTCGGCGTCTGGGCGGCCACCGGGTTCTTCTTCCTCTCGGCGACCGGTCTCACCTGGTCGGCCTACGCCGGGGCCAACATCGACGAACTGCGCACCTCGCTGGGCCACGCCACCCCGGCGGTGTCGGCGGCGGCGGGCGGTGAACACTCCGGCCACGGCTCCGCGGCCGGGCAGGCGGGAGACGCCGCGCACGGCGTGGGCCTGGACAAGGTCCTGGCGGCGGCGCGGGCCGAGGGCCTCGGCGACCCGGTGGAGATCGTGCCGCCGGCCGACGCCACCTCGGCGTACGTCGTCAAGCAGGTACAGCGCAGCTGGCCCGAGAAGCAGGACTCCGTCGCGATCGACCCGGCCAGTGGCGAGGTCATGGACGTGCTGCGGTTCGCCGACTACCCCCTGCTCGCGAAGCTCACCCGGTGGGGCATCGACCTGCACACCGGCATCCTGTTCGGCCTGGCCAACCAGATCGTCCTGATGCTGCTCACGCTCTCCCTGATCCTGCTGATCGTGTGGGGCTACCGCATGTGGTGGCAGCGCGGCCGCGGCTCCGCCTTCGGCCGGCCGATCCCGCGCGGCGCCTGGCAGCAGGTACCGCCGCAGATCCTGGTCCCGCTGCTCGCCGGGGTCGCGGTGCTCGGCTACTTCCTGCCGCTGTTCGGAATCCCGCTGGCCGCCTTCCTCGCCGTCGACATCGTCCTGGGCGAGATCGCCTACCGGCGGGGCCGGCGGTCGTACGGAACCGGGACACCGGCGCGGTAGCGGACGGCCCGCCGACAACGGTGCCCGGCTCCGTACGGAGCCGGGCACCGTCCGTTCGACCGGCGGTCAGCGCTGCTCC